>NZ_JBNYXM010000010.1:0-240182 GCF_051380665.1 Janthinobacterium lyxosi | reverse complement strand
AGTTGTGATACTTCCACTTTAGGCGCTTTGACGCCGTAGGCCCGTGAGGATCCCCCCTATCGTGCTACCCGCTACCAGACCTACTTCGCCCGAATCGCCTGAATCGGGAGGGAGGCGTCCATTTCATTCTCCGGCTTGAGCGGTACAGCTAGGTGTATAAATGAAAACGGCGCGCTGGGGGCGCGCCGCTGGGCAGTTTAATGATGGCCGGCGCTGGCGCCTTCCTTCAGGGTGTAGGCCGTGCCGCAGTAGGGGCACTTGGCGATACCGTCTTTGTTGAATTCCAGAAACACGCGCGGATGCGACGACCACAGCGGCATGGCCGGGTTAGGGCAGTGGGCTGGCAAGTCTTTACTGTCGAGTTCGACCGCTGGCTGGGTGGTTTTTGTCATCTTGTCATGCTCCGTGAGGCTGTATGGAAGGAAGTCGGCTGCTGCCAAAACCACGATTTTAACGGATTCAGGCAGACAGCAAAAATCATGGCTAAAATGGCGCCTTGATCATCTGCGGCTGCGGCGCGGGTTTTTGCGAAAATATGGCAGCTGCAGCGCCACACTGACTGGATTTGCCTTGCCGGTATTACCGTTGCGTAGCGCTATTACTTTTCGTATTGCGCGCACCATTGTTGTGCAGTTACCACACTCCTCCTGCGGGAGCATCGCGTGAACGCCGTCATGGCCGACAAGGACGATGGCGTGCTGAAAGACGCCTGGCATGCCGGCTTGAAACTGGGCGCGCCCAGCCTGCTGGGCATTGCCGCCTGGGGCATGGTGGTGGGCGTGGCCATGGTGAAAAGCGGCCTGACGGTGGCACAGGCGGGGGCCATGACCCTGTTTGTCTTTGCCGGCTCGGCCCAGCTCGCCTCCCTGCCCCTGCTGGCCGCCCACGCCCCCGTGTGGGTAATCTTCGCCACGGCCCTCGTCGTCAATTTGCGTTTTGTCATCTTTTCCGTGTTGCTGGCGCCCCATTTCGCCCATCTGCCGTGGCGCCAGCGCTTTGCGCTAGGCTATGTGGCGGGCGATATCACGGTGGGCCTGTTCCTGCAGCGCTATCCCCATGAAACGCCGGACCCGGCCAAGTTGCCCTTCCTCAAGGGCCTGATTTACCCCAACTGGATGGCCTGGCAAACCGGTTCCTTCATCGGCATCGTGCTGGGTGCCGTCGTGCCGGCCGAATGGGGGCTGGGTTTTGCCGGAACCCTGGCGATCCTGTGCGTCACCGTGCCCCTGATCCTCAACCGCGCCGCTTTGTGCGGCGTGCTGGTGGCGGGCACGGTGGCCGTGCTGGCGTTTGGCTTGCCATACAAGCTGGGTTTGCTGGTGGCCGTCCTGGCCGGCATGCTGTCGGCCATGGCCGTGGAGGAATTGACCGAGAAATGGAACAAACGCCATGTTTGACGGATTGGACTGGGGCAGGACCGATGTGTGGATCTCCATCGCCGTGCTGGTGGTGGCGACAGCCGCCACGCGCAGCACCTTCTGGCTGGTTGGCCATCACATCAGCATTCCGCGCAGGATCAATGAGATGCTGCGCTATGCGCCGGCCTGCGCGCTGGCGGCCATTATCGCGCCCGATATGCTGATGGAGGGGCAGCAAGTGTACTTCGAATTGTCGAATTTGAAACTCTTGTCGGGTATTGCCGCCACGCTCTTTTTCGTGATCCGCCGCAATATGCTGCAAACCATCGTGTTTGGCATGCTGGTTTTCACGGGCTTGCGACTGTTGCATGTTTTTCAGTAAAGCAGGACAAATCGGCGATTTGCGCTGGTCATTGCGGTAAAATAGCGCACTTCCTTCCACTCGTCATCTGGATCGCCATGTCAGCTGTTCTCAACTTCATCCGTCTGCAAGATTTGATCGCCCAAAATGCACTGCAAGGCAAGCGCGTGTTTATCCGCGCCGACCTGAATGTCCCGCAAGATGACAGTGGCAAGATCACCGAAGATACGCGCATCCGCGCCTCGGTGCCGGCCATCCGCGCCGCGCTGGACGCTGGCGCTGCCGTCATGGTGACGTCGCACCTGGGCCGTCCGACGGAAGGCGAATTCAAGCCAGCCGACAGCCTGGCACCCGTGGCCGCCCGCTTGTCCGAGCTGCTGGGCCAGGAAGTGGTGCTGAAACAAAACTGGATCGATGGTGCTGGCCTGGAAAACCTGGCTGCCGGCCAGGTGGTCCTGCTGGAAAACGTGCGCGTCAACAAGGGCGAAAAGAAAAACAGCGACGAGCTGGCGCAAAAAATGGCGAAGCTGTGCGATATCTATGTGAACGATGCGTTCGGCACGGCCCACCGCGCCGAAGCGTCCACGCACGGCATCGCCAAGTTCGCCCCTGTCGCCTGCGCCGGCCCGCTGCTGGCCGCCGAACTCGATGCGCTGGGGAAAGCTTTGCACGCCCCAGCCCGCCCGCTGCTGGCTATTGTTGCTGGTTCGAAAGTATCGAGTAAACTGACCATCCTGAAAGCCCTGTCCGACAAGGTCGATAACTTGATCGTCGGCGGCGGCATCGCCAACACCTTCATGAAGGCCGTCGGCTTGAACGTCGGCAAGTCGCTGGTGGAAGCGGAACTCGTCGAAGAGGCGAAAGCCATCATCGAGATCATGGCCAAGCGCGGCGCGCAAGTGCCGATTCCCGTCGATGTCGTGTGCGCCAAGGAGTTTTCGCCGACGGCCGCCGCCACCGTCAAGGACGTGGCCGACGTGGCCGACGACGACATGATCCTCGATATCGGCCCGAAAACGTCCGCCCTGCTGGCGCAGCAGATCGCCGCTGCCGGCACCATCGTCTGGAATGGCCCCGTCGGTGTGTTCGAATTCGACCAGTTCGGCAACGGCACCAAGACCCTGGCCTTGGCCATTGCCGAGTCGAAAGCATTTTCCATCGCTGGCGGTGGCGACACCCTGGCGGCGATTGCCAAATACGACATTACCGATAAAATCAGCTATATCTCGACGGGCGGCGGCGCTTTCCTGGAATTCCTGGAAGGCAAGACTTTGCCTGCAGTGGAAATTCTCATGCAACGTGCTGGCTGATACAGCCTGACTGTAGTGCCACCAAGCGCAGCCTGACCGCTGCGCTTTTACCTTGCCGGATGCAGCATCGAGCCGGCCTTGCTCACCTTCGCTCGCGCACAAGGACTCCTATGCCACGCGGTACAAAAATCGTAGCAACAATCGGCCCCGCCTCCACCGACTTCGATATCCTGGTGAAGATGATACGTGCGGGTGTCGACGTGGTGCGTTTGAATTTTTCCCATGGCAAGGCGCAAGACCATATCGACCGCGCGGCGCTGGTACGCCTGGCGGCGCTTGAGTGCGGCCGCGAAGTGGCCATCATGGCCGACATGCAGGGTCCGAAAATTCGCGTCGGCAAGTTTGAAAATACGCGCATCCAATTGGAGCAGGGCGAGCGCTTCATCCTCGACGCCAAGTGGGGCGAGAATGGCGAGCTGGGCAACCAGGAACGGGTCGGCCTCGATTACAAGGCGCTGCCGCGCGACCTGCACAAGGGCGACGTGCTGCTGCTGAACGATGGCCTCATCGTGCTGATCGTCGAGCGCATCCACGGCAGCGAAATCCACACGACAGTGAAAATCGGCGGCGAGTTGTCGAACAACAAGGGCATCAACCGCCAGGGCGGCGGCCTGTCCGCGCCGGCGCTGACGGCCAAGGATATGGAAGATATCAAGACGGCCATGAGTTTCCAGGCCGACTATCTGGCCATTTCCTTCCCGAAATGCGCGACCGACATGGAAATGGCGCGCCAGCTGGCCAATATCGCCGGCGAACCGTACCACCACAAGCCGATGATGATCGCCAAGATCGAGCGCGCGGAAGCCATTCCTGCCTTGCAGGAAATTCTCGACGCTTCCGACGGCATCATGGTGGCGCGTGGCGACCTGGCCGTCGAGGTAGGCAATGCGGCCGTGCCGGCCCTGCAGAAACGCATGATCAAGATGGCGCGCGCGTCGAATAAACTGGCCATTACTGCCACGCAGATGATGGAATCGATGATCGTCAACGCCGTGCCGACCCGCGCGGAAGTATCCGACGTGGCGAATGCCGTGTTGGACGGCACGGACGCCGTCATGACGTCGGCCGAGACGGCATCGGGCAAGTACCCGATCGAAACGGTGGAAATGATGGCCGCCATCTGCGTCGAAGCGGAACAGTCCGAATACAACAAGCTCGATGCCGATTTCCTCAACGTCACGTTTACCCGCATCGACCAGTCGATCGCGTATGGCGCCCTGTTTACGGCCCACCATTTGCGCGTGAAAGCCATCGTGGCGCTGACGGAATCCGGTTCCACCGCCTTGTGGATGAGTCGCCACAGCATCGACACGCCGATCTACGCGCTCACGCCCAGTGTCACCACTTTGCGCAAAGCCGCGCTGTACCGCAATGTTCGGGCGTATCATCTGATGCAGAACGCCCCCAGCGCGCAAGTGCTGAAGCAGGCGGAAGAGCTGTTGGTGGCGCAGGGCATCGTCAGGAAGGGTGACATGATCGTCGTCACCTGGGGCGAGCCGATGGGCCAGGTGGGTGGTACCAATGCCCTGAAAATCGTCACAGTCGGCGAATTCGAGTAAGAACGCCCAAAAACTGCCCAGGGCGTTGTTGCATTGCCTCGTCGTACTAGTCGTACTGCCTTCGGCAACGCGCCTAGCCCTGAACAGTTTGTCGGACGTTCTTGTGTCATGCGTGTAGTTGAAAGAATTCAGGCGCCAGCGCGGCAGTTAGCCGCGAAGCGCCGCAACAGTTTCTATTGTTCTCTGGAGTATTACCATGTCTCTCGTATCCATGCGTCAACTGCTGGACCATGCTGCCGAAAACGGTTATGGCATTCCTGCTTTCAACGTCAACAACCTGGAGCAAGTGCAAGCCATCATGGCTGCCGCCGATGCGCTCAACAGCCCGGTGATCATGCAAGCGTCCGCTGGCGCGCGCAAGTACGCCGGTGAAGCCTTCCTGCGCCACCTGATCGACGCCGCCGTCGAAGCGTATCCGCACATTCCCGTCGTCATGCACCAGGATCACGGCCAGTCGCCAGCCGTCTGCATGGCCGCCATCCGCTCGGGCTTCACGTCCGTGATGATGGATGGCTCGCTGGAAGCGGACGGCAAGTCGGTCGCCTCGTACGAATACAACGTGGAAGTATCGCGTGAAGTGGTGAAATTCTCGCACGCCATCGGCGTGACGGTGGAAGCGGAACTGGGCGTGCTCGGTTCGCTGGAAACCATGAAGGGCGACAAGGAAGACGGCCACGGCGCTGACGGCACCATGACGCGCGAGCAACTGCTGACGGACGTGGCGCAAGCGGCCGACTTCGTGCAACGCACCCAGTGCGACGCCCTGGCGATCGCCATCGGTACCTCGCACGGCGCGTATAAATTCACGCGCAAGCCGACGGGCGACATCCTGGCCATCGACCGCATCAAGGAAATCCACGCGCGTATCCCGAACACCCACCTGGTGATGCACGGTTCGTCGTCGGTGCCGCAGGAATTGCTGGCCATCATCCGTGAATTCGGCGGCGACATGAAGGAAACCTACGGCGTGCCAGTCGAGGAAATCCAGGAAGGCATCCGTCACGGCGTGCGCAAGATCAACATCGATACCGACATCCGCCTGGCGATGACGGCCGCGATCCGCAAGTATCTGTTTGAAAATCCGTCGAAATTCGACCCGCGCGACTACCTGAAGCCCGCCCGCCTTGCCGCCGAGCAAATCGTGCGCGCGCGCATGCAGGCCTTCGGCTGCGAAGGCCAGGCCTCGAAAATCAAGGTCATCACGATGGAAAAAATGGCCGAGCGCTACAAGGCCGGCGAGCTGTCGCAAATTGTGAAGTAAAATTCTGTCTGGAACGGGCAGGAGGCATCCGCATACAGCGTATCCTTGTGCCCGATTTTCTCGACCGGCAGGCATCCCCTGCCTGCCGGTTTCGTTTCATCCAACTATTCCCCCGCTATGAACAGCCTCTATCAGACTTCCATCCACTCCCTGCCATTGCTGGGCCACGGCAAGGTCCGCGACAACTACGCCGTTGGCGACGACAAGATACTGATCGTCACCACGGACCGCCTGTCGGCCTTCGATGTCGTCATGAACGAGCCTATCCCCGGCAAGGGCAAGGTCCTTAACCAGATGAGCGACTTCTGGTTCGAGAAACTCGGCCATATCGTGCCGAACCACCTGACCGGCGTGGCGCCGGAATCCGTGGTGGCGCCCGAGGAAGTGGAGCAAGTCAAGGGCCGCGCCGTGGTGGCCAAGCGCTTGAAACCCATCATGGTCGAGGCGGTCGTGCGCGGCTACATCATCGGTTCGGGCTGGAAAGATTATCAGGAGTCGGGCAGCATCTGCGGCATCGCGCTGCCAGCCGGCCTGCAACAGGCGGAAAAACTGCCGGAACCGATCTTCACCCCGGCGGCCAAGGCCGAGCTGGGCGAGCATGACGAAAACATCAGCTTTGCAGAAATGGAAGAGCGCATCGGCTTTGACCTGGCTGCCAAGATGCGTGACGTGGCCATCGCGCTGTACAAGGCTGCCGCCGAGTACGCCGCCACGCGCGGCATCATCATCGCTGACACCAAGTTCGAATTCGGCCTGGACGACAACGGCGTCATGCATTTGATGGATGAAGTGCTGACGGCCGACTCGTCGCGCTTCTGGCCCGCCGATTCCTACCAGCCCGGCATCTCGCCACCGTCGTTCGACAAGCAATTCGTGCGCGATTACCTGGAAACGTTGACCTGGGGCAAGACCGCACCGGCGCCTGCGCTGCCGGCCGATGTCATCGAAAAAACCCAGGCCAAGTACTTTGAAGCCATCGAACGCCTGACGGGCGAGAAGCTGAAGGCCTGAGATGACTGAGCAAAAGTTGAACCCCAAGCCGCTGGTCGGCGTCATCATGGGCTCGTCTTCGGACTGGGACGTGATGCAGAACGCGGTTGCCATCCTGAAACAGTTTGGCGTGTCGTACGAAGCGCAAGTCATTTCCGCGCACCGCATGCCCGACGAGATGTATGCGTATGCGAAAAACGCGCGCGCGCGTGGTCTGCGCGCCATCATCGCCGGCGCCGGCGGCGCGGCCCACCTGCCTGGCATGGTGGCGGCGATGACCATCGTGCCCGTGCTGGGCGTGCCCGTGCCATCGAAATACTTGCGTGGCGAAGATTCCATGCTGTCCATACTGCAAATGCCCAAGGGCGTGCCGGTGGCCACCTTCGCCATCGGCGAGGCGGGCGCGGCGAATGCGGCGTTGACGGCGGTGGCGATGCTTGCCGCTAACGACGACGCCCTGGCCGAGCGCTTGGAAGCCTTCCGCGCCACGCAAACGGCCGCCGCCAAGGCCATGGTCTTGCCTGAATAATGTGCTTGAAAAATAATGAATAGTAAATCGACTTCCCCATTGCTGCCCGCCGCCCATCCACCGGCGTGGCTGGGCGTGATGGGCGGCGGCCAGCTCGGCCGCATGTTTGCCCAGGCCGCTCAGAGCATGGGCTATCAGGTTGCAGTTCTTGAACCTGTACTGGAACCGGCCGCCACCTGCCCTGCGGGGCAGGTGGCGCAGCGCCTGGTGAATGCCGGCTACAGCGATGCGGACGGTCTCGACGCGCTGGCCGCGCAATGCCTGGCCGTCACCACGGAATTCGAGAACGTGCCGGCCGACAGCCTGTCGCGCCTGGCCGGCCACATCTTCGTGGCGCCGGATGCCCACGGCGTGTCGGTGGCACAAGACCGCATCGCGGAAAAGCGTTTCTTTGTCGACTGCGCGGGCAAATCGGGCGTGCTGCCGGCGCCGCACATGGTCATCGCCACGCAGGCCGATATCGACAGCATAGCCGACGACTTGCTGCCAGGCATCTTGAAAACCGTGCGCATGGGCTATGACGGCAAGGGCCAGTTCCGCGTGCGCACGCGCGACGAGGTGCGCGCCGCGTTCGCGGAAATGGGACAAGTAACTTGCCTGTTGGAAAAGATGCTGCCGCTGGCGTATGAAGTGTCGGTGCTGACGGCGCGCGGCTTGGACGGCGAATCGGTCGTGTATCCGATCGCCGAAAACGTGCACCGCGACGGGGTGCTGTTTACCACCACCGTGCCGGGTCCGAACGTGTCGGACGACTGCGCCGCCAAGGCGCAGCGGGCGGCGCAAGCCATGGTCGCTGAACTCGGCTATGTCGGCGTGCTGTGCATCGAATTTTTCGTGCTGACCGACGGTAGCCTGGTGGTCAACGAAATGGCGCCGCGTCCGCACAACAGCGGCCATTACACGATGGATGCCTGCGTCACCAGCCAGTTCGCGCAGCAGGTGCGGGCCATGGCGCGCCTGCCGCTGGGCGACGTGCGCCAGCATTCGCCGGCCGTGATGCTCAACATCCTGGGCGACGCCTGGTTTGCCGACGGCAGCGATGCCGCCTGCGAACCGGCGTGGGACCAGGTGCTGGCGCTGCCGGGCGCCTGTTTGCATCTGTATGGCAAGGACGATCCGCGTCGCGGGCGCAAGATGGGCCACCTGACCTTCATCGCGGCCAGCTTGCCGCAGGCGCAGCAGCGCCTGCGCGACGCTTGCCTGATCCTGGGAATCGCGCCGTGAGCGTGCCTGCACAAGATCTGGAAGCCGCCGCTGCCGTGCTGGAAGCGGGCGGCCTTGTCGCTTTCCCGACGGAAACAGTGTACGGCCTGGGCGCCGATGCGGAAAACCCGGCCGCCGTGGCGCGCATCTACGAAGCCAAGGGCCGTCCTTCGGATCACCCCGTCATCGTGCACGTGGCGCCCGGCGCCGACTTGGCGCACTGGTCCGATGACATTCCAGTCGAGGCGGAACAGCTGGTGGCAGCCTTCTGGCCCGGTCCGCTGACCCTGATCGTCAAGCGCGCCGCGCATATCCCCGACGCCGTTTCCGGCGGCCAGGATACGGTGGGCTTGCGCTGCCCGTCGCATCCGGTGGCTATCGAATTGCTACGCACCTTCAAGGGTGGCAAGGGCGGCCTGGCGGCGCCGTCTGCAAACAAATTCGGCAATGTCAGCCCCACCACGGCGCAGCATGTGCGCGATGAATTCGCGGCGGAACTGGACAGTGGCTTGCTGGGCCTGGTCCTCGACGGCGGCCAGAGCGAGGTGGGCATCGAGTCGACCATCGTCGACCTGTCGCGCCTGGTCACGCACGGTCCCGTGCTGTTGCGTCCCGGTCATATCAGCAGCGAGCAGATCGCCGCTATCATTGGCCGCGCACCGGCCGTGGCGGACGCGGCCGCGCCGCGCGCCTCGGGCACCCTGGAATCGCATTACGCGCCACATACGCCTGTTGCGATGCAGCACAGCGACGACGTGCGCGCCACCTTGAACCGCCTGCTTAACGACGGGCGCCGCGTGGCCCTGATCCATTACTCGGACCTGCCGCCGGCCAGCGCCAGCGTGCGCCTGGCGGCCCGCCCGGAAAATTACGCACACGCGCTGTATGCCTCGCTGCGCACGATGGACCAGGTCGGCGCCGAGCTGATACTCGTCGAAGCACCGCCTACCGGCCCCGAGTGGCTGGGCGTGAATGACCGTTTGCGGCGCGCCGCATTCGGCTCAAGTGGTATCTTGCAGCAGTTTCTGTCCGCATAATGAAAAGCCCCGCAAGGGGCTTTTTCTTGATGCAGCGCAATAGAGATGCTTGCCACGAAACATCTTAAATCCTCCATAATTCATGCGATCACCCTGGCGTGACACGGCGCTGGCAGTGTTGTTATTTCGTTGATTTTTAAAACATATTTTCTATACAAGCCTGAGGAACGATGGCATATTAGTTGGGTAGCGAATAGCACGCCCGTTCGTTTAGAAACCAGAAAAAAGACCGAGGAGACAAAATGCATCAAACAAAATTCGCGCTGGCCGTGCTGGCTGCGGCTGTCCTGGCAGGTTGCGGCGGCGCCAGTGGCGGTGATCAAGCTTTGAAAGTCAAATACACGGCGCAGGTGTCGTTCGGCGACAGCCTGTCCGATGTCGGTTCGTATGCCGTGGGCACGGTGCTGGCGAAAGGTGGCGGCAAGTTCACCATCAATGGCGACAATACCAAGATCAATCCTGAACTGACGGGCAAGAACTGGACCGAGCACCTGGCCGCGCAATTCGGCTTGTCGGTGCCATGCGCTGCCGAAACGGGCCTGGAAGGCAATGCGGCGCAAGGCTTGTCCGTGCCGCGCGTCAAGCATGCAGGCTGCTTCGGCTACGCCATGGGCGGCTCGCGCGTGACCAATCCAGTCGGCCCGAACAACAAGGCTACGGGCAGTGCGCTGGGCGCTTTGACCGTGCCCGTGGTGACGCAGATCGCGAACCACCTGGCCGTCTCTGGCGGCAAGTTCAGCGGCACGGAAGCTGTTTTCGTCATGGCGGGCGGTAACGATGTGCTGTACCAGCTGGGTGCATTGCAAGCGGGCGCCACGGCCGCGGGCACGAAGGCAGGCGCGGATGCGGGCGCACAAGCCTTCGCCACGAACCTGGCGCTGGCCCTGGCGGCCGGCGCTACCAATCCGGCCACGGCAGCAGCTGCCATTGGTGCCGCCATCAAAACAGCCAGTGCGGCGCCGGGCGCCACGTCCACGACGATCGTCGGTGCCGCCGTGCAAGCCGCCGTGAGTGCCGGCAATACGAATGCCCCATCGCTGGCCACCGCTGCGGCCGCCAAGGCACAAGCCGATGCGACGGTGACGGGCAACGCTGCGGGCGCCAAGGCCGGAGCCGAATACGCTGCGGCTCAGGGGCCGTTGCTGGTTGCTGCCATGAAAAAAGCGGGTACCGAACTGGTGGTGCTGGTCAAGGAGCAGATCATTGCCAAGGGCGCCAACTATGTGGTGGTCAACAACCTGCCGGACGTGGCCGGTACGCCATCGGGCTTGAGCAAGGATGCCAATACCAAGGCGCTCATCAATGCCATGGTCAGCACCTTCAATGGTGAACTGAGCGGCGGCCTGAGCGGCAATGCGAAAGTCTTGCTGGTCGACGTGTTTGCCGTCAGCCATGACCAGGGCGTCAACCCTGGCCCGTATGGCTTGACCAACGTCAGCGAGACGGCGTGCGACTTGAGCGCGCCAGGCAATATCCTGGGCAGCTCGCTGGTCTGCAATGGCACGAACCTGAAAGCGGGCGACGTCAGCCACTACTCGTATGCCGACGATGTGCATCCTACGCCGTTCAACAATCTGTTGTTGGCCCGTTATGTAGCCAAGGACATGGTCGTGCGGGGCTGGCTGTAAGGGATGGCCGCGCCAGCTGCGTCCCCGGGACATGGCTGGTGCTGGCAGCGACAAGACTGGATAGCTGAACTATCCGCACATAATGATCAGGAGACAAGATGAAGAATCGTTTGAATACCGCTGTACGCGTGCTGGCCGCCGCCGCCGCGATGGCCATGGTGACGGGCGCTTCGGCGCAAAGCGCAGGCACCTGGATGGCCAAGGTCGGCCTCAACAAGATCACGCCGCACGTGGACAGTGGCGACATTTCCGCACCGGCACTGCCGGGCACCAAGGCCGATGTCAAGGCGGATACCAAGCCCATCCTGACCTTTGCCTACATGATTACGGACAATATTTCCGCTGAAATGATCCTGGGCGTGCCGTACAAGCATGACCTGATGGGCGATGGTTCCATCAAGGGTACGGGCAAGCTGGGCACGGCGGAAGCCTTGCCGCCGACGGCCTTCATCCAGTACCGTTTCTTCCAGCCCAATGCGATGATTCGCCCTTACGTGGGCGCGGGCTTGACGTATGCCTATTTCCAGAAGGAAAAAGGCTCGGGCCAGATGACGGCCTTGCTGGATCCGGGTGGAAAACCAGTCACCTACCGCATGGACAACAAGCTGACAGGCAGCCTGGTGGTCGGCAGCACGCTGGCCATCAACGAGCGCTGGTTTGCCGACGTGGCCGTGGTCAAGACCTACCTGAAAACCAAGGCGAAATTCTCGACGGGGCAGACGCAGGACATCAAGCTCGACCCGGTTGCCGTGAGTATCAGCATCGGGTACAACTTTACCCTGTAAAACAAAAAATCCGCCTCGGCGGATTTTTTTTGTCCAGCTCAGGCTGGCGGTGTATTGAACTTTCCATTATGGAAGATCAAGGGTGGCTGCGCGGCAAACGCGCATTGTTCCACTTCGCCCACGAAAATGACGTGGTCGCCTTCCGGATAGCGGCTGCGGTTGTGGCATTCGAACCAGGCCGACGCGCCTTTCAGGATGGGCTGGCCCGTGCGCGACAGTTCGTATTCGACGTCGTCGAAGGGATTCGGCGTGCGGCGCGCAAAGCGCTGCGCCAGTTCCGCCTGCTCGGCACCCAGCACGTTGATGACGTAATGCGAGTTGCCGCTGAAAATGGGCATGCTGTTCGCCACGGAACCGAGGCTCCACAGTACCAGGGGCGGCGACAGCGAGACGGAATTGAAGGAGCTGGCCGTCAAGCCACGGAAACTGCCGTCGGCCAGACGCGTCGTAATGACCGTCACGCCGGTGGCAAACTGCGACAGCGCCTGGCGGAAATGTGTCGTATCGAATTCTTGCGCTGGCGCGCGGGGAGAGCGTGTGTTCATGGGTGACCTGTCTATTTGCTGACATTATGCCAAAAATCGGCCGCGCCAGCGCAATCGTGGCCGGCGTACCCTGATGTGCGCTGCGTCACGCGCCGTTTCAAGCGGCGCTGCAGGCCATGGCGCTTTGCGTTACAGTAGGGAAATGATAAGACGCGGCAGCGTTGCGGGAGGGCATCATGAATCAACAGGCGGAAGTGGCGGTATTCGGCGGTGGCTGTTTCTGGTGCCTGGCTGCCGTGTACGCGGAAGTGCGCGGCGTGACGCGCATCGCGTCCGGCTACACGGGGGGCAGCGTGCCCGACCCCACGTATGAGCAAGTTTGCACGGGCGACACGGGCCACGCGGAAGTGGTGCGCCTGGAATTCGATCCCGCCATCATCGCTTACCACGACTTGCTGGAAATTTTTTTTACCCTGCACGATCCCACCACCCTGAACCGGCAGGGCAACGATGTCGGCACGCAATACCGTTCCGTCATTCATTACCAGTCGGCGGGGCAGGAAAGCGTGGCGCGCAAGGTGCTTGCTGAAATGGCCGGCGTGTGGGATGCGCCCATCGTCACGCAACTGGTGCCGGCGCAAGTCTTTTACACGGCCGAGGATTACCACCAGAATTATGTCGAGCAGCATCCCTTGCAGAGGTATTGCGCCCTGGTCGTCGCGCCCAAGGTGGAGAAATTCCGCGCCATGTATGCGGGCCGTCTGAAGTGAGGCAGCCCCCAGCGCCGCGCGCACCTGTCAGGTCGTGAGCACGGGCCTGGCGTCCCGCGCATACATGTAGTTGCGCGACCAGGGCAGGGTGGCGGAGCGCCGGCCCGCCTTCACGCAAACGATCTGGTACAGACTGATCAAATCTTGCTCGAAGGCATACGCGCAGCCGGCCAGGTAGACGTGCCAGATGCGGAAGCGCCGTTCGCCCGCCAGCGGGCGGATCTGCTCGGCATGGGCTTCGAAATTCTCCGTCCATAGGGCGCAGGTGCGCGCATAGTGGCGGCGCAGGTTTTCCACATCCAGCACTTCCAGTCCCCCTTGCTGCATGGTCTTGAGTACATTGCCGATGTGCGCCAGCTCTCCGTGCGGAAACACATATTTTTCGATGAATTCGCCGCCGCCATATGGCGTTTCGCCATTCTCCGGGTCGGTGGAGGTGATGCCGTGGTTCATCGCCATGCCGTCCGGCGCCAGCAGCTTGTTGATGATGGAAAAGTACTCGGGCAAATGCTTGAGGCCCACATGCTCGAACATGCCCACGCTGGTGATGCGGTCGAACTGGCCCGTGACGTCGCGGTAGTCTTGCAGGCGGATCTCGACCAGGTGCGCCAGGCCGGCCGCCGCCACGCGCTCGCGCGCCAGCGCGTACTGGTTTTCCGACAGGGTCACGCCCACGCAGCGGGCGCCATATTGCTGTGCGGCACGGATCACGAGCGCGCCCCAGCCGCAGCCGATATCGAGCAGGGTCTGGCCCGGCTGCAGCTGGATTTTCTTCAGGATATGGTCGATCTTCTTGATCTGCGCCTGCGCCAGCGTTTCATCACCGTCTTCAAAATAGGCGCAGGAATACACGAGGGCGGGGTCGAGAAACTGTTCATAGAAGGCATTCGACACATCGTAGTGGTAGCGGATGGCTTCGGCATCCTTGCTCTTGTCGTGCGTAAAGCTGCGCACGATGCGGGCCAGCTTGCCTTCCGGTTTCAGGGTATTGCGCGCCAGCGCATTGCAGATGGAAATCATGTCCTGGGCCGTGCCCCTGACTTCGATATTGCCTTCCACATAGGCCGAGCCCAGGTTGGCCAGCGACGGATTGAGCAGATAGCGTGCCGAGGCGACGGTCGGCAGGCGGATGGTGACGCGCGGCGTTTCGCTGGACAGGTCAACATGCTGGCCATTCCACAATTCTATGCGGAGCGGCAAGGCGGTCTTGCTGCGGATGCTGGCGACCCAGGACTTGAGTTGGTTTTGTACAAACAAAATGGCCTCCAATGCAGCAACCCCAGCTGGGGCTGTAAATTGAGAAACAATGTTATTTAGTAACTTCTACCCGCATAGCCTACACCTATATTGACCAGCTTGCTTTGTGCCGCCTTGACTGCGCGCTTAAGGTTGCAAACGCTGCATGCTCCATTGCCCGTCAGCACCGCGCGTAAACACGATGCGGTCGTGGAAGCGCGAACGGCGCCCCTGCCAGAATTCGATGCGTTCCGCTTGCAAGCGGTAACCGCCCCAGTGGGCCGGGCGCGGCGGCTGCGCATCGCCGAGGGCGGCGGCCACGGCCTCGTAATGGCTTTCCAGCGCGGCCCGGTCGGCGATGGGGGCGCTTTGCTGCGAGGCTATCGCCGACAAGCGGCTTTGCAGAGGGCGCACATTGAAATACTCATCGCTCTCGGCCGCCGTGGTTTTCACCACCGTGCCCTCGATGCGCACTTGCCGTTCCAGCTCGCGCCAGAAGAACAGCAGGGCGGCATGCGGGTTGTGTTCCAGCTGCTGGCCCTTGTCGCTGTTGTAATTCGTGTACCAGGTAAAGCCGCGTTCGTCAAACTGCTTGATCAGCACGATGCGCGAGCTGGGCTTGCCGTCGGGACTGACGGTGGACAAGTCCATCGCGTTCGGCTCCATCACCTGGGCCTTGACGGCTTCGGCAAACCATTTCTGGAATTGGGCGATGGGATCGGCCAGTACGTCCGTCTCGCTCAGGCTCGATTGCACGTAATCGGTACGCATCGCTGCCAGCACGGCGGCCGCGTCCGGCACTTCTGGCGCGATGCCGCGGCGGCGCTGCATGGCCGTGCCCAGCTGCTCCATCTGCTGCGTGCTGAACAGGCGCTTGGCCATGGGCGCCAGTTGTCCTTCTTCCTTGGCCATGTGGGCCTGGTAGGCGGCATCGTAATCGCGCACGCCATCGGCGGACAGCTGCGTGCCTGTGCCGGCCGCGATGGCGTCCAGTTCCGGGCGCAGGGTCAGCCAGGCCTGGTCCATGCGCAAGTGGTCGGCCAGGATTTCCGGCACCAGGGTCGCCAGCAGGGCCGCGTCCTCGCCCGTGGCGGTCGCCTGCAGCATGGGCATCAAGTCTTGCTCTTCATCGTCATGGTGCAGATGGGCGGCTTTATTGAAATATTGCAACACCGCCTTGGCCGCCTGCTGCGCGTCCGGCGTGTTGCCGTGCTGCGCCAGATGGCCCAGCAGGTTTTGCAGGGTCGTCAGCTGCTTGCGGATCTTGTCGTGGCAATGCTTGAGCACGGCGATGGGCTGGTCAAAGCCGGGAACGGAGTCGAACAGGGGAGAGGTCATGGCGAGTTCTCGTGGTGGGCGGTGTGGGGGCGCGGCGACAATGCGGCTTGTCGCTGTGTCAATTCGGCTATTTTAGAATATCCGCCAGCGCAGTGTCCGTTAAAATGGCGCCATGCATACCTCTACCAATGAACTAATTTCCATGGACTTGACCGAGATCGATTTTGAACGGCGTTTCGGCGGCATTGCCCGCCTGTATGGCGCCCCGGTGTTGGAACGCTTCCGCGCCGCCCACGTGTGTGTGATCGGCGTGGGCGGCGTCGGTTCCTGGATCGTCGAAGCGCTGGCGCGCAGCGCCATCGGCCGCCTGACCCTGATCGACCTGGATAATGTTGCCGAATCGAACATCAATCGCCAGATCCAGGCCATGAGCGACACCATCGGCAAGGCCAAGATCACGGCCCTGGCCGAACGCATCGAACTGATCAACCCATTGTGCCAGGTCACGCAGATCGAGGATTTTATTACCCCCGATAATCTGGAGCAGTTGCTGGGCGGGCGCGATTTCGACTATCTGGTCGACGCCATCGACAATGCCAAGGCCAAGGCGGCCGTGATCGCATATTGCCGCGCGCGCAATCTGCCCATGCTGACCATCGGCAGCGCGGGCGGGCAGACGGACCCGACCCTGATCGCCGTGCGCGATTTGTCGAAAACGGAGCAGGAGCCGCTGCTCAAGCGGGTACGCAAGCTGTTGCGTACCGAATATGGTTTCCCGCGTGGCGTGAAAAACAAATTCAACGTCGATGCCGTGTTTTCCATGGAACCGTTGAGCACGCCCGAGAGTGCGGAAGCGTGCGCCATCGATGGCAGCACGCCCGCCGGCGTGACGGGCTTGAATTGCGCCGGCTTCGGTTCCAGCGTGGTGGTGACGGCCAGCTTCGGCATGGTGGCGGCCGCGCATGCGCTGAAAAGCTTGCGCCAAGACAAACTTGCCGCGGCGCCAGTGCCAGTGCCGGACGCTGCCTGAGTCACGCTGCTTAGGTCAGCCTTCTGCTGGCCAGGATGCGGTAGTCGCCGCTGCTTTTCAGCGATTCCACCAGCACCAGTTCATCCGCCTGCCAGGCGATGGGCGCGCAGTCGCCGATGGCCGGCGGCGGCGCCTGGCGCGCCAGGGTCACGTGCGGCGTAAAACGGTCGTGCTCGAAACGGGGCGCCAATCCCTGTTCGGCCAGGCCGTGCATGCAGGCCGCGCGCAAGTCCAGCAGGGCGGGCGAGGGCTGCGCCAGCGCGGCCCAGGCCAGCGCCAGCTTGGTAAAGTGGCTGGCATGATCGAATATCAGGGGCATGGCGCGCGCCGGCATGTGCGCCAGGATGTCGAGCAGGGCCGGCACATCGCTGGCCGGGCGCTGCCCCAGGAAGGCCAGGGTCAGGTGTAGTTTGTCGGGGCGCACGGGCTTGCCGTCCAGCAGCGCCTGCCAGGCGACCAGCGCCGCGCGCGTGGCCGCGTCGGGCCATAGCGCGTAAAACAGACGGGGGCAATGTGCATCGGGCGACAAGTTTTTCCTATCGTTGCGGCGGTTTGCTATTATTGGCCTTCCCTGCCGGTTGGCTGGCGCAGGGATCTCACCGAAACTCACTGAAAGAATACATCATGACGCGTAGCTCCGTTTTGTTTGCCCTGATCTGCTCCGTCGCCGCGTCGCTGGCGCAGGCACAGGCGCCAGCGCCTGTTCCCGCCTCCGCCGTCTCGCTGAGCCCCGGCCCTGTCGCCGATAAATTGATCCTGATCGACAACAAGGTCGGCACGGGCAAGGAAGCGTCCGCCGGCAATGCCGTCACCGTGCACTACACGGGGTGGTTGTACCGTCCCCTGGCGAAAGATTCGCGCGGCAAGAAGTTCGACAGCTCCGTGGGCCGTGGCCCGTTTGACTTCCCGCTCGGCAAGGGCATGGTCATCAAGGGCTGGGACCAGGGCGTGGCTGGCATGAAAGTGGGCGGCAAGCGCACCCTGATCATTCCAGGCGAACTGGCGTATGGTCCGCGCGGCGCCGGCAATGGCGACATTCCGCCGAACTCGGCACTGATCTTCGACGTGGAATTGCTGGACGTTAAGTAATTGTTCACTTTGGCGGCGGCGCATGCTCGCGCTGCCGCTAAAAGCGGTAGACTGGGGTTTCTTGAAATAGCGGAGATTCCTTCCATGAACATCGCCAACGACGTCACTGAACTGATCGGCAACACCCCCCTGGTGCGCATCAACCGCATCGCCGCCGGTTGCAATGCCACCATCCTGGCCAAACTCGAATTCTACAATCCCGCGCACAGCGTCAAGGACCGCATCGGCCTGTCCATGATCGTCGCTGCTGAAGCAGCGGGCAAGATCCATCCCGATACCGTCATCGTCGAGCCTACCAGCGGCAACACGGGCATCGCGCTGGCCATGGTGTGCGCCGCGCGCGGCTACCGCTGCACCCTGGTCATGCCCGACACCATGAGCCGCGAACGGCGCATTCTGCTGCGCGCCTATGGCGCCGAGCTGGTGCTCACGCCGGGCAGCGAAGGCATGCTGGGCGCCATCCGCAAGGCCGAGGAAATGGTCGCGGCCGATCCGCGCTATTTGATGCTGCAGCAATTCAACAATCCGGCTAATCCCGCCATTCACCGCGCCACGACGGCCGAGGAAATCTGGCGCGACACGGATGGGCAAGTCGACATCGTCGTCGCCGGCGTGGGCACGGGCGGCACGATCACCGGCATCGGCGAAGTGCTGAAGGAACGCAAGCCCGGCCTGCAAGTGATCGCCGTGGAACCGGAAGCGTCGCCGATGTTGTCGAAAGGCACGAAAGGACCGCACCCGATCCAGGGCATCGGCGCCGGTTTCGTGCCGCAGATTTTGAACACGACCATCTACGATGAAATCATCTGCGTCAAGAGCGACGATGCGTTCGCCACGGCGCGCCTGGCCGCCAGCGATGAAGGCTTGTTGGTCGGCATCTCGTCGGGCGCTGCCCTGTGGGCCGCCCTGCAAGTGGCGCGCCGTCCGGAAAACGCGGGCAAGACCATCGTCACCATCATCCCGTCGTTCGGCGAGCGCTACCTGAGCACGGCCCTGTACGCGGGTTTGGGCGACTGATCTTTACTATTATTAAGCAGTAGCGACAGATCGATTCCTTCCGCCAGCGCCCGGTTGCCTGCGTCGCCCGGGTGCAGGTGGTCGCCCGAGTCGTAGGCGGGCAGCAGGCGCAGCGGATGGGCAGGGTCGCGCACCCAGGAGTCGAAGTCGAGTACGGCGTCAAAATGGCCGCTGCCGCGTATCCAGGCGTTCAGTTGCTGGCGCAGCGCATCTTTTTCCGGCTGATAATAGTCGTTCAGCGGCGTGCCGGGCAGGGCGCCTGCGAACGGCGTCAAGGTGGCGCCGACCACGCGCACGCCGCGGCTGCGCGCCAGGGCGATCAGCTGGACATAGCCGGCCGTCAATTCTTCCAGGGTGGGACGCTTTTCCCGTGGCGCAAATGCCGTGCCGGGCCAACTGATGTCATTGATCCCCAACAAGACGACGACCGAGCGCACGCCCGGTTGCAGCAGCACGTCGCGCTCAAAACGCGCCAGGGCATTGGCTCCCATGCCATCGGCCAGCAGGCGCCCGCCGGAAATGCCCGCATTGATCACGGCCACGCTCTGCGGCGCCAGGCGTTCTGCCAGCACGTCGGGCCAGCGCGTATCCTTCCCCAGGCTGGCGCTGGCGCCATCGGTAATCGAGTCGCCGAGGATGACCACCGCTTGCGCGGCCGGCGCCGCTTCCACCTCGATTGCACTGAGCAAGAGGCGCGCCGTGGTGGTCTGCACGCCGGGTGCGTCATCAATGCGTGCGACCCGCGTCTGGTCATGCCGGGCGATCCACGCCGTCTCGCGGCCATCCCAGTGAAACGTGGAGACGGGGCTGGCCTGCGGCAGGTGGACGCTCACCGTCAGGCGGGCCAAGTCCGGCACGGACAGCGCGACGGGGTCGCTGACCAGAGGCGCGTCCGGCGCCACAGTGGCCGAGGGCTGGCCGGCAAAGGTCAGTGTGCGCAGGCTGTCCGGGCGGATCGCCGAACCGTTCTCTGCCAGGGCCACGGTAGCCGCGCCGATGCGCAGCGGCACCTTGCCATACGCATTCGACAGCACGATGCGCACGCGCGGGCCGCCCACGCTGATGCGCGCCACCTGGCGCACGGTTTGCCCGCGCAGCATGGCGGGCACATTGCTGGGGAGCAGGAAATCGGCGCCCCAGACGGCTTGCGGGCTGGCCGTCCAGCTGGCCAGCCAGGCGGTATCGGCGCTGGCGGCCTGGACAGGGCTTGTGCTCAGTGCCAGGCTCAACAGGGTGGCGGGGAGGATGGAAAATCGTTGCATGGCGGTTCGCTTCATCAAGGGGGAATATTTGCATGATGAAAGCAAAACCATTTATGCACTAGACTATCTCATCGAAGAACATTTATGAGTTGAATTCACAATGGCCAGACTGGATGTCAATCGTTCCGGCGAGCTGGAAGTGTTTGTGCGCGTGGTCGAGCTGGGCGGTTTTTCCGCCGCCGCGCGCGCCTGCGGCATGACGCCGTCGGCCGTCAGCAAGCTCGTCGCGCGGCTGGAAGAGCGCCTGGGGGCGCGCCTGTTGAACCGCTCCACGCGCCAGCTGCAGTTGACGGCAGAGGGCTGCAGCCTGTACGAACGGGGGATGCACGTGCTGGCAGCCCTGGATGAGGCCGAGCGCTGCGCGGGCGTGCAGGATGTGCCGCGCGGCAAGATCAGGGTCAATGCGAACGTGCCGTTCGGCCAGCATTTCCTGCTGCCGCTGGCGCCCCTGTTCCTGGAACGCTATCCGGAGGTGACGCTCGACATCGTGCTCACCGATGCCGTAGTCGATATCCTCGAGCAGCGTACGGACGTGGCCGTGCGGGCTGGCCCGCTGAAAAGCTCCAACTTGCTGGCGCGTAAGCTGGGCCAGACGGGCATGCTGATCGTGGCGGCGCCAAGCTACCTGGCGCGGCACGGCACGCCGCTGCTGGCGGCCGAGCTGCCATCGCACAATCTGCTGGACGCCAATTATGTGCGCGCCCGCTCGGGCTGGCCGCTGCGCCTGCCCGAGGGTGACGTCGTCGTGCCGGTCACGGGCAATGCGCAAGCCAGCGATGGCGAAGCCTTGCGGCAACTGGCGCTGGCGGGACTGGGGCTGGCGCGTCTGGCCGCCTTCCAGGTGCGCGCCGATATCGCGGCGGGCCGCTTGCATGCCGTGCTGGAAGAGTTCAACCCGGGCGACAGCGAGGAAGTGCATGCCGTCTTCGTGGGGCAAGGCGGGCATGTGCCGCTGCGCGTGCGCGTTTTCCTTGATTTCCTGGCGCAGCATGTCGACCTGGGTTGATGCGATAGGCTGCAGCCGGATGCGGCCGCGCAGTACAATATCGGACGGGCCGTAATGGTTCGGCCCGTATTGTGCCTTTGAATGGAAATATGTTCCTGGTAAAACCTGAACGCCGCCGCCTGCTGCAGGTGGGCGCGACCGTGGCTGTCATTGCACTGGGCCTGGCCTCGCGCGCCTATCCCCAATTCCTTCCCGCCGCGCTCGGCAAGTATCCGGGCGACGCCCTGTGGGCCATGATGATCGTCTTTGCGCTGGGCACCTTCGCCACGCGCATGCGCACGTGGCAGCTGGCGCTGTATTCGCTGCTGATCTGCTTTGCCGTCGAATGTGGCCAGTTGTACCAGGCGCCATGGATCGTCGCGCTGCGCGCGCATCCCCTGGGGCACCTGGTGCTGGGTTCCACCTTCGGCTGGGCCGACTTGATCGCCTACACGGCCGGGGTGGCCGTGGCGGCGTTCATCGACAAGCTGGCGCTGTTCAAGCGCCGCTAGTCTTATTTGACCTTGCCCTCCGCGTCGCGCAATTCCACCGGTGCCAGTTTCAGCTTGGTCAATTGCGGGGCGATCTTCGCCTTGTCGCCCACGCCGATAACGATCAGCTTTTCCGGCTGCAGGTATTTCTTTGCCACCTGCTGCACCTGCTTGTCCGTGACGCCGGCAAAGCGCTGCGGCAGGGTCGCGTAGTAGTCGAGGCCCAGGCCGTAGATATACGTGTTGGCCATGCTGGCGCTGATGCTGGCATTCGTCTCGAACTGGCCCGGCAGCGACAGTACCTGCGAATTGCGCGCATTCGACAATTCCTTGGCCGTTAACGGCTTGGCGATCATGGCGCGGATTTCCTTGAAGGTTTCCGCCACGGCCGGACCCGTCACGTCAGTGCGCACGCCTGCGGCGATGGAGAACGGCCCCGGCTGGCTGCGGTACTGGAATTGCGAGCGCACGCCATACGTGTAGCCCTTTTCCTCGCGCAAATTATTGCTCAGCCGGCTCGTAAACAAGCCGCCCAGCGCCGCGTTCATCACTTGCAGCGGCGCATAGTCGGGCGTCGTGCGGGCCACGGCGATGGTCGACAGGCGCACGGCCGTCTGCGGCGCGCCCGGTTTGTCGACCAGGATCAGCCTGGCTTTCGTCGTGGACGGCGCCGCTGTCACGGACGGCGCTACCGTGCCCGCCTTCCAGCTGCCGAACTTGGCTTCGGCCAGCGCCTTCAATTCCGCAGCGCCGATATCGCCCGAGACGATCAGAGCCGCATTGTTGGGCACATAATGTTGCTGCCAGAACGCCTGCAGGTCGGCGCGGGTGGTGGCCTTCAGGGCCGCTTCCGTGCCCAGCTGGATGGTGCCGTACGGATGTTGCGGGCCATACAGGGCCGCCGCTTCCACGCGGGCCGCCACGGCCCCCGCGTTTTCGCGCTGCTGCGCCAGTTCGCCGATGCGGCTGGCGCGCTGGCGTTCCACTTCGGCCGAGGGGAATTGCGGGTGCTGCACCACGTCGGCCAGCACGTCGAGCGCTTGCGGGAAGGTGGTTTTCAGCGACGTCAGCTGGGCGAACGAAGCATCCGCGCCGGAACCGGTGCCGAGGAAGGCACCCAGTTGCGCCACGTCGTCGGCGATCTGCGGCGCGCTGCGCGTGGCCGTGCCTTCCTGCAGCAATTGCGCCGTAAAGCCCGCCAAGCCCGGCTGCGCCAACGGATTGGCGCCCGAGCCGCTTTTCACCACCAGTTGGGTCGACACCAGCGGCACGGCCGGGTTGTAATTGTGGATCACGGTCAAACCATTGCTCAGGGTGAAGGACGTCGCCTGCGGTAGCACGATCTTTGGCGCGGGCCCGGCCTTCGGCACGGCACTGCGCCATGGCTCGTCCGTATTGATGGCCGTGCCCGGCGCCGCCTTGACCTTGCCCGGTGCCGGCGTCGGCACTTCCGCGCCCAGGTCCGGCGTGCCCGGCACGCCATACACCACCACGCGCGCCTGGTTTTTCAGATAGGTATCGACGGCGCGCTGCAGGCCGGCCGCCGTCACCTGGCGGTAGCGTTCGATATCCTTGGGCAGGTAGCCGGGGTCGCCCAGGTACTGGTTGTACTGGTTCATCATGTTGGCGTTGCCGCCGACTTTTTCCACCTGGCTCAGCATGCTCGTCTCGATGCTGTTGCGGGCCCGTTCCAATTCCTTCCCGGTGGGTCCCTTGGCGCGCAATTGCTCCAGCTCCGCCTGCATGGCTTGCTCGATTTCCTCGGGCTGGTGGCCGGGGCGCGCCGTCACGTCGATGGTAAACACGGAGGTGAGGGCGTTCGAGCTCTGGCTGGCACCCACGTCCTGCGCAATCTGCTTGTCGTACACCAAGGACTTGTACAGACGGCTGGACTTGCCGCCGGCCAGGATCTGCGCCGCCATCGTCAGCTCCGCGTCATCCTTGGCGTAGGCGGACGGCGTCAGCCAGGCCATGAAGACGCGCGGCAACTCGACCCGGTCCTGCACCACGACGCGGCGTTCCTGCGTGATGGGTGGCGTCACCACATCGGGTTTCGGCACGGCGGGGCCGCTCTTGAAGCTGCCAAAGTATTGCTTGACCAGTTCCTTGGTCTTCGCCTTGTCGATGTCGCCGGCGATCACCAGGCTGGCGTTGTTGGGACCATAGTATTTGCTAAAGAATTCCTTGATGTCGGCCAGTTTCGCGTTCTGGATGTCCGCATGCGAACCGATGACGCTGGCGTAATACGGGTGGGTCTTCGGGAACAGCTGGTGGTACAGGGCTTCCTGCACAATGCCATACGGTGCGTTTTCCACGCTCTGGCGGCGTTCGTTGCGCACCACGTCCTGCTGGTTCGTCAGTGCCGTCTGGTCGAGCACGTCCAGCAGATAGCCCATGCGGTCTGAATGGGCCCACAGGGCCAGTTCCAGCTGGTTCGATGGCACCGTGTCGAAATAATTGGTGCGGTCGAAATCCGTGCTGCCGTTCGAATCGGTGGCGCCGGCGCCTTCCAGCAACTGGTCGGCCATGCCGCGCGGCACGTGCTTGGTGGCGGCAAACATCATGTGTTCGAACAGATGCGCAAAGCCCGTCAGCCCCGGCGCTTCATTCGCCGGACCCACGTGGTACCAGACATTGACGGCCGTGACGGGTAATTTATGGTTTTCCACGAGAATCACGTCGAGGCCATTCGGCAGCGTGTATTTTTCGTAGGTAACATTTGGCACGGCCGTGGCTGCCGTCGCGACGGCCGCACCGGCGGCGTGGGCGAGGGTGAGCGGGGCACCGTACAGCGACAGCATCAGGGCGGGAATGGCCAACAGTTTGATCGGTTTCATGCATGCTTCCAGGCTAGGGTGGGGGAAGACGCTGCGGCTCGCTCGTGGCTGGCGCAGCGCGACGGTGCTACGGTCGGTGCTACAGTTTATACAGCAGGGCCGCGCCGCCCAGCACCAGCAGCGCGCAGGCGATGGAGACGATGGCGGCCGCGCCCAGCAAGCGCCATTCGCGCGGCGTAAATATGGGGGCAGCAGACCCGGGCGCTTGCGGCGCGGGCTGGGCCATGGCTGCCGCCGGCAAGGCCGGCAAGCCGCCCGCCGCGCGCGCCTGCGCCGCCAGCGCTTGCGTGGCGGCGTCCAGCAGGGCCAGCTGGCGTCCGACGGTTTCCGCCAGCACCGCTTCGTTCAGCGCCACCAGGGCGAATATCGGGTCGTCCACGTCGACCTTGATGCCCGTCTTGTCGAACACGTGGCTGCGCAGTTTGTGCTGGTCCATCTACCATTGCACCTTGTCGAGTTGTTCGAAGATGTCGCGGTAGACGACCTTGATGCGCTGTTTTTCCATGATGTTGAACTTGTCGTTCTGCAGCACTTCCTGCATCGTCAGGCGTGCCGTGTTCATTTTCTTGACGTCCGCGCCGAAGGTGTCGGGATTGCGCTGGCTCAAGGTGATGCTGCCTTTGACGCGCGCGCGGTTGTCGGCATACGACTGCGATTCGACGAATTGTTTACCGGAGGCCGATTGCAGCAGGCCGAAGTGTTCGTTTTGCCACAGCACCAGCGGCACTTTCGTCGATTGCGCCGTGGCGACAAAACCCGTGGCCGTGTCGTGCAGGGTGTCGCCGCCGCCGACGATGGTGTGGATGTACACCTTGCGGCCCGATTCTTCCAGCAGCGAGAAACAGTCGTTTTCCAGCAGATAGCCCATCAACGGCGAAAACGTATTCGCGCCGTTGTCGATCACGCAGTTGCCGTCTGTGTCGAGGATGTCGATCATCAGCGCGTCGAAGCGTTTCGGGTCGATGTTGCGGGCATCCGTCATCACGGGCACATGCTTGACGTTCATCGCCTTGTAGCGCGAAAAAGTGGCGTTCTCCTGATCGGTGTCATAGCAGCGCAAAGGCGTGTCGTCCTTGCCGCCTATCCACTGGGCCAGCAGGGTCGAGACCAGGGTCTTGCCGATGCCGCCCTTGCCCTGCAGGATGAAATGTACCGTGTTTTGCATTGCGACTACTCCAAGTTGTTGCGTCAGTGACAATCAAAGATCCGTGACAGCGGCGCGGGCGCCAGGCCAGGCCACGACTGGCATTTTTACCACAATCCTTTGCAAATATGCCATGCGGAACAGCGAATCTGGTTATGATGTTAATCAGGATACCATTGATACAGAGCAAGTTTTGTGTGAAAAATCCACCCCAGAGTGTGAACGAGGACGCAGTGCCGATCTCCAGTCTCGATAAAGCCGACATTGACCGTCTGAATCAGCAAGCCCTGTCTTGCCTGGTCGGTAACCGCCGCCAGGCACGCCGGCTGGCGCAGATGGCGCTGGCGGCGGCGCAACGACAACAGTATGCGCGCGGTGGCGCGTATGCGGAACTCAATCATTGCTGGCTGGCGTATTACGCGGGCGAGGCCGAGCCATCGTGCGAGCGCCTGCGTGCGTATTTCCAGCACAGCGGCGACCTGGAAGGGGGCATGGAAGTGGCCGCCTTGCAGGGCGCGTATGCGAGCCGGCGCGGTGATTTTGCCGATGCCGAACAGCACTTCCTGCAGGCGCGCAGCCAGGCCGCGCAGATACCCGATTCCTTGCACAAGTTCATGTTGTACGCGCGCCTGGGCGTCGATGCCCTGAACCGTGGCGATACGCAGGACGGCCCGCGCAATTTTTTGCTGGCGCTCGATATCGCCGAACGTTTCGGCAGTCCCGCGCACCGGGTCAACAGCTTGTCGAACCTGGCGTCATCGCAGCATGACCTGGGCAACGATGAAGACGCCATCCCCCTGCTGGTCGAGGCGCTCGAGATCATCGGCACGCAAAAGCTGAAATACCAGCAAACCATCGTTTCGGCCAACCTGGCCATGTGTTTATTGGCCACCGGCAAGCCGGCCGAGGCGCTGGCGCTGGTGGAACCGTTTTATGAGTGGCCGGAAGAAGACCTGGCCATCCGCGCCTTTTTGTTCTGCATCGCCGCCCACGCGGCCATCTTGCTGCAGCAGCCCGAGAGCGCCTTGCAATTGCTGTTGCGGGCCGAAGAATATGCGCGCCGCGGCCAGGACCTGGAAGAGCAGATGCACGCGTGGCTGGTGCGCGGCAAGCTGGACTTGCATGCGGGCCAGACGGCGCAGGCGCTGGCGTCCCTGACGCAGGCGCACAGCCTGCTGAGCTGGACGCGCAATCCGTTTCACCAGCAGCAGATCTTGCGCGGGCTGGCCGAGATCAATGCCCAGCTGGGCGAATGGCAGGCGGCGTACGGCTTTTTGCAGCAATACCAGGCCGCGTTCGAGGCCAGCAGCAAGTCGGCGCGCGCCTCGCGCAGCCTGATGCGCAACCTGGAAAAGGAAATGCACAGCCTGAAGGCCGAGCGCGACAAGGCGCTGGAGCTGCAGGCGGCGCGCGAGACGGAAAACGTCAAGCTCGAGCACCTGAACCGCGAACTGGCGCACCAGATCCTGCATGTCAATTCCTTGCAGGACAGCCTGAAGGAGCAGGCCATGCGCGACCACCTGACGGGTCTGTACAACCGCCGCCATTTTGAAACCTGCCTGAATGCCATCCTGCACGCGGCCGACGCGGATGCGCCCGTGGCCATCGCCATCATCGACCTGGATTTCTTCAAGCGCGTCAATGACACCTACGGGCATAACTTTGGCGATGAAGTACTGATCCAGTTCGCGCGCCTGGTGGAGAGCCAGCTGCGCGGCAGCGACATGGTCTGCCGTTATGGCGGCGAGGAGTTCTGCCTGCTGTTGCGCGAAGCCGACAGCAACATCGCTGCGCACAAGATCGACGATATCGCCGCGCGCTACCGCCAGTTGCTGATCCGGCAGGCGCCGCACAGCTTGACGGGCTGCACCTTTTCGGCCGGCATCGCCGAGTATCCGCGCCATGGCGCCGGCCGCCACGAGTTGCTGATGCGCGCCGACAGCGCCCTGTATGCGGCCAAGCAGGCGGGCCGCGACCGCGCCTGCATCGCCGAGATCAGTTGATGAATCGCAAAAGTCCCTGCAAGGCATGGACGACGGCCTGTTCGCGCACGGCTTGCCGGTCGCCGGCAAACACCAGCCGCTGCGTCTGCACGCGCCCGTGCATGGCCCAGCCGAAGCAGACGGTGCCGACGGGCTTGCCGGGCACGCCGCCCGTGGGGCCGGCGATACCCGTGGTCGAGACGGCCACCTGGGCCTCGCTGTGGGCCAGGCTGCCTTGCGCCATGGCGGCGGCCACTTCCTCGCTGACGGCGCCGTGTGCGGCGATCAGCTCGGCGGGCACGCCCAGCATGCTGCTCTTGGCCCCGTTGGAATAGGTGACGAAGCCCCGTTCGAACCAGACGCTCGAGCCTGAGATATCGGTGACGGCCTGGGCCACGCCGCCGCCCGTGCACGACTCGGCCGTGGCCAGCAGCAGGCCCTTCGCCTGCAAGGCCAGGCCAACTGCGGTGGAGAGGGGGACGAGTGCGTTGCTCATGGATGACTCCTGCATGCGGTGGAAGGGTGGCAAGACTGTAGCATGGCCAACGGTAAAAGAAACTTTCCCCGGTAACAGCGAAAATGCGTACACTCTTTTATACATTTGCTACCACTTCGGGCCGGCAGGCGGGCTGTTGCTGCGCCGCCCTGGTGCGCATCGCCCGAATAGGCACGCGGCATGGTGCTGCGTCGTCGTATGCATTATCTTTACTCGGTTGTCATGGCAATTCTGAACTGGACCTGGTGGTGTCATCCTGGCCCCTTGCGCCGCCCCGCGCGCGGCGCTGCTCGCCGCTCCCTCCGCTGGGGCTGGCTATTGCTGCTCCTGGGCGTGCTGTGCGCCGATGCGCGGGCGCAGGTGCCGGGGGAGCTGGAGCGCCAGGTCAAGGCCGCGTATCTGTACAAGTTTGCCG
This sequence comes from Janthinobacterium lyxosi, assembly GCF_051380665.1. Classification (NCBI taxonomy): domain Bacteria; kingdom Pseudomonadati; phylum Pseudomonadota; class Betaproteobacteria; order Burkholderiales; family Oxalobacteraceae; genus Janthinobacterium; species Janthinobacterium lyxosi. The sequence continues at coordinate 211,644 of NZ_JBNYXM010000010.1, read as the reverse complement.
GCTATGTCGAGTGGCCCGACGGCAGCTTTGCCCGGCCCGACTCTCCGCTGGTGATCGGCGTGGCGGGCGCCGATGCGCTGGCCGAACAGCTCGAACAGAGCGTGGCCGGGCATAGCGTCAACGGCCGCGCCGTGCAAGTGAAAAAAGTGCGCCGCGGCGAAGCGCTGGCCGGACTGCACGTGCTGTACCTGGGTGCACTGGAGAAAACGGCCCTGCAGGAGATGCTGGCCGCCAGCCGTGGCCTGGCGTTGTTGACGGTGTCCGATTCGGATGAGGTCTATGCGATGGGCAGCATGATCAATTTTGTGATGGCCGAAGACAAGGTGCGCTTCGACGTGGCCCTGAAACCCGTGGCGCAGGCGCATATCCGCATCAGCGCGCGCATGCTGCTGGCCGCCTATCGCGTGCAAACGGGGGGCGCCTAGATGATCAGACTGCGTTCCATCCGCCACAAACTGATGTCGGTGGTCTTGCTGACCGCCCTGGTGGCGCTCGTCATTTCGCTGGGCACCATCGTCGCCTACGACTTGCGCGCCTACCACCGCAACCTGGTGGCCGATATCAGTACCCAGGCCGAGCTGCTGGGACACATGAGTTCGGCCGCGCTGGCCTTCGACGACGAACGCCTGGCGCTGGAAAACCTCAACCTGATGCGCATCCGCCCGCGCGTGACGGCCGGCGCTCTGTACAAGGCCGACGGCAGCCTGTTCGCCAGCTACCGCGCGAATGAGCGCGTGGGCGAGCTGCCGGCAAAGGCGGGCAAGGAAGGCGAAAACATCCAGGGCAGTTCGATGGAACTGTTCAAGCCCATCGTCGACAATGGCGAACTGCTGGGCACCGTGTATCTGCGCGCCGATTATGAGCTGGCCGGCCGCACGGCCGATTACCTGGCCATCGCGCTGGGCGTGACGGTGCTGGCGCTGCTGGTGGCCTTGCTGCTGCTGCGCCGCCTCGATTTCGTCATCACGCAGCCCATCCTCGATATCGCCGACGTGGCGCGCGAAGTGATCGAGACGGGCGACTACTCGCGCCGCGCGCGCAAGCTCAGCGACGACGAAGTGGCGCAGCTGGTCGATTCCTTCAACAAGATGCTGGCCGAAATCGAGCTGCGCACGCAGGCGCTGGAGCGCTCGAACGGTGAACTGGCGCGCGAAGGCGAGCAACGCACCCAGGCGCAGCAGGAAGTCATGCGCCTGAACCAGGAACTGGAAGTGCGCGTGCACGAGCGCACGATGCAGCTGGAAATGACGAATGGCGAACTGGCCATGGCGATGGAGGAGGCGCGCAGCGCCAACTATGCCAAGTCGGCGTTCCTGTCGTCGATGAGCCATGAATTGCGCACGCCCCTGAACGCCATCCTGGGCTTTGCGCAAATCCTCAGTTCCGACCGCCTGCCGTCGACCCTGGCGCAAAAGAAGGAGTTCGCCGGCCATATCCTGAAATCGGGGCGCCATTTGCTGACCTTGATCAATGAAATCCTCGACCTGGCGAAGGTGGAATCGGGCACGGTCAGCCTGTCGCTCGAACCGGTGGGCCTGGACGCCATCTTGCAGGAATGCCGCGACATGATCGCGCCGCTGGCCAGCCAGCGCGGCATCGGCATGGCCTTCCCGGATGCCTGTCCGCTCAACGTGCTGGCCGACCGCACGCGCCTCAAGCAGATTTTATTGAACCTGCTGTCGAATGCGCTCAAGTACAACCGCGAGCAGGGGCAGGTGGCCATCGATTGCGCGCCGCAGGCGGGCGGGCGGGTGCGTATCAGCGTGCGCGATACGGGGGTGGGCCTCGATGCCGAACAGCTGGCGCTGCTGTTCCAGCCCTTCAACCGGCTGGGGCAGGAAGGCGGCACGGAAGAAGGCAGCGGCATCGGCCTGGTGGTCACCAAGCGTCTGGTGGAGCTGATGGATGGCAGCATCGGCGTGGCCAGCGCGCCCGGCGAGGGCAGCATTTTCTGGATCGAGCTGCGCGTGGTCGATGCCTTGCCCGTACCCGTGGCCCCGGCCTTGCCGCGGCCGGATCTGGCCGGGGCGCTGCTCGAGCACAGCGCCCCCGTCACCTTGCTATACGTGGAAGACAATCCCGCCAACCTGACCCTGGTCGAGGAAATCGTGCGCTACTGCCCGCAATTGCAGCTGTTGACGGCAACGGATGGCCGCCTGGGCGTGGAAATGGCGCGCACGCACCTGCCGCAGCTGATCCTGATGGACATCAACCTGCCAAATGTGAACGGCACGGACGCCCTGAAACTGCTGCGCGCCGATCCGCGCACGGCGCACATTCCCGTCATCGCCCTGACGGCCAATGCCATGCCGGGCGATGTGGAGCGCAGCATGGCGCTGGGCTTTTACCGCTATCTGACCAAGCCGATCAACCTCGATGAATTTACCGAGGCGATCAACAGTACCCTGGCTTATGTGGCGCAGCAGCGCCGGCAGAAGGGAACGGGCGCGGCATGATCAGCCAGGCCGATATCTATGCGGCGAAAATTCTCATCGTCGACGACCAGGAAGTCAATTTGCGCCTGCTCGAGCATCTGCTGGAAAGCGGCGGCTACACGGCCATCACCAGCACCCTCGACGCGCGCGCCGTGGCCGGCCTGCACCAGCGCCATCAGTTTGACCTGATCATCCTCGACCTGGTCATGCCCGGCATGAGCGGCTATGCCGTGATGGATGCGCTGCGTCCGCTGGAGCTGGAAGGCTATCTGCCCGTGCTGGTGATCGCCGCCGACCCGGACGCCAAGCTGGCCGCGCTGGAAGCGGGAGCGCGCGACTTCATCAGCAAGCCGTTTGACGCGCTCGAAGTGCTCACGCGCATCCGCAACATGCTCGAAGTGCGGTTGCTGCACCGCGCCGCGCGCCACTACAACACCTTGCTCGAACGCACGGTGGGCCAGCGCACGGCCGAACTGCAGCGCTTTCGCGGCGCCATGGACGCCACCACCGACGCCATCTTCCTCGTCGACGTGCAGGGCATGACCCTGGTCGACATCAACGACGGCGCTTGCCGGCTGCTCGGCTATACGCGCGCTGAACTGCTGGCGCTGGCGCCCGGCACCTTGCTGCCGTCGCCGCCGGCCCCACCCCTGGCCGCGCTGCCGGGTGGCCCGGCCCACCTGGCCACGGAAGTGACGGAATGCGAACTGGTGCGGCGCGACCTGAGCCTGGTGCCCGTGGAACTGGGCTGGCACTGGTATGCGCAAGCGCCCGTGGCGGGCGGGCAATCCACGGGCGGCCTGCTGCTGATCGCCGTGGCGCGTGACATCAGCGAACGGCGCCAGGCGCAGGAACGCCTGAAGCACCTGGCCCATTACGATGGCTTGACGGGGCTGCCGAACCGCAGCCTGTTTTACCAGACCCTGGCCCAGGCCGTCGAACTGGCGCAGGAGAAAAGCTGGCGCATCGTGGTGCTGTTCATCGCGCTGGACCGCTTTAAAAGCATCAACGACACCCTGGGCGCGGCGCTGGGCGACGAACTGCTGCGCCAGTTCAGCAACCGCCTGGTCGAATGCGTGCGCCTGCGCGACACGGTGGGGCGCCTGGGCAACGACGAATTCGCGTTGATCCTGACCATGAGCCGCAACCAGCAGGAAGCCGTGGCGGTGGCCAACCAGGTGCGCGAAGCCTTGCGCGCGCCGTTCGACTTGCGCGGCCATGCGGCTACCCTGACGGCCAGCATCGGCATCGCCATGTATCCGGACGACGCTACCGATCCGGAAACGTTGATCAAGTACGCGAATACGGCCATGGGTGGCGCCAAGCAGGCGGGGCGCGACGGCTACCGCTTTTTCACGGCCGGCATGAACGTGCAGGTGCTGGCGCGCCTGGATCTGGAACTGGCGCTGCGCCATGCGCTCGAACACGAGCAATTCATCCTGTACTACCAGCCGAAAGTGGACTTGCGCACGGGCCGCATCAGCGGCGTCGAAGCGCTGCTGCGCTGGCGCCGCCCCGGCTACGGCCTGGTGGCGCCGGCCGAATTCGTGCCCGTGCTGGAAGACACGGGCCTGATCGTGCGCGTGGGCACCTGGGTGATCCAGGCCGCCTGCCGCCAGATCGCCGAGTGGCGCGACAGCGAAGTGGGGCTCGTGCACGTGGCCGTGAACGTCTCAAGCCGCCAGTTTGCCGAAGGCGACCTGGAAGGCGAGGTGACGCGCGCGCTGGCGCAGCAAGGCGTGGCGCCGGAACTGCTGGAGCTGGAGCTGACGGAAACGGCGCTGATGTCGAATGCCGAACGCACCATCGTCGTGCTGGGCAAATTGAAAAAAATCGGCGTGAAGGTGGCCATCGACGATTTCGGCACCGGCTACTCGAGCCTGGCGTATCTGCAGCGCTTCCCCATCGACAAGCTCAAAATCGACATCGCCTTCGTGCGCAACATCACCAGCAACCCGAACGATGCGGCCATCGCGCTGGCCATCGTCAGCATGGCGCACAGCCTGAAACTGAGCGTGGTGGCCGAGGGCGTGGAGTCGCGCCCCCAGCTGGAATACCTGCGGCGCAACCGCTGCGACGAGATCCAGGGCTTTTATTTCAGCCGCGCCCTGCCGGCACTGGAACTGGGGCAGATGATCGTCGCCGGCGCCGGCCTGCCGCCCGGCCACGACCCGGCTGCCCAGCCGGCGCAAACCCTGCTCATCGTCGATGACGACGTCAACGTGCTGTCGTCGCTGCACCGCCTGTTCCGCCCCGAGGGCTATCACATCCTCACGGCCAGCACGCCGGCCGAAGGGTTTGAAATGCTGGCCCTGCACCGCGTGCACGTCATCGTCTGCGACCAGCGCATGCCCAGCATGAGCGGCACGGAGTTCTTGAGCAAGGTCAAGGAACTGTACCCGGAAACCATCCGCATCATCCTGTCCGGCTACACGGGCCTCGAAGCCGTGCTCGACTCGATCAACCGGGGCGCCATCTACCGTTTTTACACGAAACCGTGGGATGACACCCAGTTGCGCGACAACATCCGCCTGGCCTTCCAGCACTACTGGATGGTGAACCAGCCGGGGCTGGCGCGCTTGGCAGTGCGCTAACTCAGTCGCTGAAGTGGTCGAAGGACGATAACTGCAAATCGAGCGGCAAGCCTGCCGCATCGACCAGCCGCAAGCCCGCCTGCTCTTCGATGCGTCCCACGCGCGTGACGGGTGTGCCGCAGCTGGTCGCCAGCGCGGCGATGGCGTCGCGCGACGATGGGGGCGCCGTGAAGCACAGTTCATAGTCGTCGCCGCCGGCGGCCGCGTAGCGGCGGCGCAGGATGGTCGCTTGTTGCGCCAGCACGGGGCCGGCAGGCAGGGCGTCGACGTCGAGGGTGGCGCCCACCTGCGAGGCTTTTAATATATGACCGAGGTCGCCCACCAGCCCGTCCGAAATGTCGATGGCCGCATGCGCGAGGCCCGCTTCGGCCAGGGCGCAGCCCAGCGCCACGCGCGGCGAGGGCGTGTGCATGCGCGCGGCGGCCATCAGCAGGTCGGCTGGTGCCAGCTCCTGTTCCATGCGGTAGCCGGCCAGCGCCAGGCGCGCGTCGCCCACCGTGCCGCTGACCCAGATGTCGTCGCCCGCCACGGCCGCGCTGCGGCGCAGGGCCTGGCCCGGCGCCAGTTCGCCAAACACGGTGATGCAGATATTTAAGGGACCCTTGGTGGTGTCGCCGCCGATCAATTCGCAGCCAAAGGCGTCGGCCAGCGCAAACAGGCCTTCGGCAAAGCCGGCCAGCCAGCCACGCTCGGCTTGCGGCAGCGACAGGGCCAGGGTAAATGCCACGGGACGCGCGCCCATGGCGGCCAGGTCGGACAGATTCACGGCCAGGCTCTTGTGCCCCAGCATGCGGGCGTCGGCGCCGGCAAAGAAGTGCCGGTTCTCGACCAGCATGTCCGAGGAGATGGCGATCTGCTTGCCGGCACTTGGCGTGAGCAGCGCGCAATCGTCGCCGATGCCCAGGGTGGCGCGGCCGGGGCGCTGGCGCACGAAATATTGTTTGATCAGGTCGAATTCGGAAAGCGCGTCGTGTGGGGCCATGGCGTAGTCTGTGCGTTGAATGATGGTGTGGCCCGGCTATTATAGGCTGGCCTACAATACAGGCCTTTGTCACTGCCGAGCCGCTTACCATGCCCATCATCGATATTCACGTCCTGTTGCAATCCTGGCTAGACCATGGCTGGCTGCGCGACCCGCAAGCCGTTGGGCTGACAAGCTTCGAGGCGCAGGAGCTGGTGGCGCACGGCTTCGATGCCGTCAGCGACGGCGGCCAGCTGTGCCTGTACGAGGACGAGCGCCTGTTCCGCAGGGGGCGGCGGCCGGTGCAGGCCTCGTTCAAGGCGTATCTGCAGCGCGGCCAGCTGGGCGCGAATGGCCTGGGCCTCGGCTATCAGGTGCAACTGGCCAGTTTTCTGCGCGCGGCGCGGCAGCCCTTGCCGGCGTTTCGCGTGCTGCTCGAGCAGGGTGGCCGCAGCGGCGCCCTGCTGTTCGACAGCGGCCTGGTGCTGCAATTTTCCGCCAACTTGTGGGGCAAGCCGCGCCATTACTACCTGACCCTGGTGGAAGGGCATGTAGCCGACGCCCAGGTTCCCGACCGCGACAGCGATATCGACTTGCGCGCGGCCAGCGTGGGCCATGTCCAGGCCCTGTACGACAGCCGAGACCCGGCTGAACTGCAGCGCCTGGCCCGGCGCGGCAATGCGGCGCTGCGCGAGCTGGCGCGCCTGCTCGCTTAAGCTTTCTTCGCCTGCGCCATGCCCTGCAGCAGCTTGGCCAGCAACTGGTCGAGCTGGCGCTGCTCGTCCGCGTTCAAAGGCGAGAGCATGGCGCGTTCGTTCTCCACGTGCAGCAGCACCAGCTTTTCAATCAATGCCAGGCCCCTGGGCGTCAGGGCCACCAGCACGCCGCGCCGGTCCGTCGGGTGCTTCTGGCGTTCGATCAGGCCTGCCGCTTCCAGCCGGTCGATGCGGTTGGTCATGCCGCCCGAGGACAGCATGGCCGCTTCGTACAGGGCCGTCGGCGTCAGGCTGTAGGGCGTGCCCGAGCGGCGCAAGGTGGCCAGCACGTCGAATTCGCCCGGTTGCAAACCGTGCTCGGCAAACAGGGGATTGAGCCAGTCGCGCGCCATCAGCTGCGCCACCGTGCCCAGCTGGCCCACCAGTTGCATGGCATGCGTATCCATCTGCGGCAGCTCGCGCTGCCATTGTGCTGCGGCAAATTGCGCGCGCGCGTGTTCTTGCGGGGTATCCGTCATGGCGTATGCATTTATCTCGACATCAAGATAGATTTCTATCTTTATGCTAAGATACTTTTCATCAAGTTATTATGTAACGCATTAAACCACGTGCCTCCCCGCGAGGCAAGGACAACTCTGCCATGCCTGTTGAACGCCCCGTACCTTCCCCACTGCCCTCGTCCGCCCTGCTGGTGGCCGCCATCATCCTGCTGGGCTTGAACTTGCGGCCCATCCTGGCGGCCATCGGCCCCTTGCTCGACAGCATCCAGGCCAGCACGGGCATCAGCAATGCCGACGCGGGCTTGCTGACCACCGTGCCCGTGTTCGCCATGGGCGTGTGCGCGCTGGCGGGCGCGCAACTGCAGCGCCGCCTGGGCGTGGCGCGCGGCATCTCGCTGGGCATCGCCATCATCGCTGCCGCCTGCGCCCTGCGCTGGCCCTTGCACGGCAGCAGCGGACTGATCGCCACGGCAGCCCTGGGCGGCATGGGCATTGCGTTGGTGCAAGCCTTGCTGCCAGCCTTCATCAAGCGCCATTTCCCCGAGCGGGCGGGCCAGTTGATGGGGTTTTACACGACGGGCATCATGGGCGGGGCGGCCATCGCCGCCGCGTCCGCCTCGCCGCTGGCGCAGTCGCTGGGCTGGCAGGCGCTGCTGGCCCTGTGGGCGCTGCCTGCCGGGGCCGCCGCCCTGCTGTGGCGCCGCGCGGCCGCTTCGCGCGTGGACGTGGCCAGCGGCGCGGGCGCCAGCCTGCCCGTGGGTAGTCGTCGCGCCTGGCTGCTGATGGTGTTTTTCGGCATCGGCACGGGTGCATACACCCTGGTGCTGGCCTGGCTGCCGCCGTTTTACACGGAACTGGGCTGGAGCGCCGCCGACAGCGGCTTGCTGCTCGGTGGCCTGACCCTGGTGGAGGTGCTGGCGGGACTGGTGATTTCCAGCATCATCCACCGCTTCCCCGACCGCCGCATCCTGTTGCTGTCCGTCTTGCTATCCGTGCTGGCGGGACTGGCTTGCCTGATCGTGGCGCCCGCCCAACTGGCGCTGCCCGCCGTGATCCTGCTGGGCTGCGGCATCGGCGCGCTGTTCCCCCTGTCGCTGATCGTCAGCATGGACCACGTGCATGATCCGGCCAGCGCCGGCGCCTTGCTGGGCTTTGTGCAGGGCGGTGGCTACATCATCGCCAGCAGCATGCCCTTCATCGCCGGCCTGATCCGCCAGCACTCATCCAGCCTGGCCCAGGCCTGGATGGTGATGGCGGGCGGCGTGGTGGTGTTATTGTTGATCGCCGTGCGCTTCGCGCCGGGGGCGCGGCTGGCGTCGCCTGCAGGGAAAATCGCGTAGGCTATCGGTTTTTCCCCGCGAGAAAGAGGTACCACCATGGCTGACGATATGGCTGCGCCACCCTCCCTGCTGCCCGCCAACCGTCGCATCGTGTTGTCCGGCGAGGATGCGCTGCGCATCCTGCAGGAGATCGAATTCCTGCTGCAGTCGCTGCATCACATCGGCCGCCATTATTATCCCGACGGCGACGATGACGGCGCCGATGCCCTGCGCCGCGCGCAGTATTGCGCGGAGACGACCCGCTTCATCGATGAGGTGCAAGCCACGACGCGCCTGGCGCTGATGCGCAGCATCCTGTCCGCGCCGTTTGACACGACCCTGGGCGCGGACGAGATGGACGATATCGAGCGCGCCGTCGAGGCATTGCCGCTGTGGCGTGCTCCCGGTGTCTATCATAAAAACTAATTGAAATCTAAAATTTGATAGTTTTTCCTGCTCAGGACGTTTGTGCCGCCGGACGGCTTTACAATGCTAGGTTATGCGTTTTCGTGATATCAGACTGTGGCTAGCGGAAAATACCTAGCTAATTGAAAGAATCGGTCTGATAAAATCCGGAACACCCGATCGACCAAACAGGAAGGCAGCACAGCATGGATTCGTCATCTGATAAAAAAGAAGAATTGCGTCAACAATTGCGCTTGGCCGCACTCGAGTATCACGAGTGCCCGCGCCCCGGCAAAATCAGCGTGACGCCCACCAAACAACTGACCAACCAGCGCGACCTGGCACTGGCCTACTCGCCAGGCGTGGCGGCACCGTGCGAAGAAATCGTCATCGATCCGGCGAATGCCTATAAATATACGGCGCGCGGCAACCTGGTGGCCGTCATCACCAACGGCACGGCCGTGCTGGGACTGGGCAATATCGGCCCGCTGGCCGCCAAGCCGGTGATGGAAGGCAAGGGCGTGCTGTTCAAGAAATTCGCCGGCATTGACGTCTTCGACATCGAAATCAACGAGATGGACCCGGATAAACTGGTCGATATCATCGCTTCGCTGGAACCGACCTTCGGCGGCGTGAATCTGGAAGACATCAAGGCGCCCGAGTGTTTCTATATCGAGCGCCAGTTGCGCAGCCGCATGAAGATTCCCGTCTTCCATGACGACCAGCATGGTACCGCCATCATCGTCGGCGCGGCCATCCTGAACGGTTTGAAGGCTGTCGGCAAGAAAATCGAGGATTGCAAGCTGGTCGTGTCAGGCGCTGGCGCCGCGGCGCTGGCCTGCCTGGACCTGATCGTCGACCTGGGCTTCCCCCTGAAAAACATCTACGTCACCGACCTGGCCGGCGTGGTCTACAAGGGCCGCACGGAACTGATGGACCCGGACAAGGAACGCTTCGCGCAAGACACGCCGCTGCGCACCTTGGGCGAGATCATCCCGGACGCCGACATCTTCCTGGGCGTTTCCGCCGCAGGCGTGCTGAAGCAAGACATGGTGCGCAAGATGGCGCCGAACCCGCTGATCCTGGCGCTGGCCAATCCGAATCCGGAAATCCTTCCTGAAGAAGTCAAGGCCGTGCGCAGCGACGCCATCATCGCCACGGGCCGTTCGGACTATCCGAACCAGGTCAACAACGTGCTGTGCTTCCCGTACATCTTCCGCGGCGCCCTCGATTGCGGCGCGACGACGATCACGCGCGAAATGGAAATTGCCGTGGTGCATGCGATCGCCGACCTGGCGCATGCCGAGCAGTCGGACATCGTGGCCACCACCTACGGTATCAGCAACCTGTCGTTCGGTCCCGAATACCTGATCCCGATGCCGTTCGATCCCCGTTTGCTGATCAAGATCGCGCCAGCCGTCGCCAAGGCGGCCGAGGAATCGGGCGTCGCCACGCGCCCGATCAAGGATTTGCAAGCGTATGCCGACAGCCTGCAGCAATTCGTCTACCGCAGCGGCACCTTCATGAAGCCGCTGTTCCTGAAAGCGAAATCGACGCCGGCCGAACTGAAACGCATCGTCTACGCGGAAGGCGAAGAAGAGCGCGTGCTGCGCGCCGTGCAAGTGGTGGTCGACGAGAAGCTGGCACGCCCCATCCTGGTGGGCCGTCCGCCCGTGCTGGAAGCGCGCATCGAGAAATTCGGCCTGCGTCTGAAACAAGGCGCCGATTTCGACGTCATCAACCCGGACTTCGACGAGCGCTATCGCGATTACTGGAACACGTATTACGCCATGACCAGCCGCAAGGGCGTCACCGAGGAATACGCTAAACTGGAAATGCGCCGCCGCCACACCCTGATCGGTTCGATGATGATCCATAAGGGCGACGCGGACGGCATGATCTGCGGCACCTTCGGCACCACCCAGCTGCACCTGAAATACATCGACCAGGTGCTGGGCAAGCGCGCCGGCAGCAATGTCTACGCGGCCATGAACGTGCTGATCATGCCTGAACGCCAGTTGGTGATGGTCGACACGCACGTCAACGAAAACCCGGACGCCGAGCAGGTGGCCGAGATTACCATCATGGCCGCCGAGGAAATGACGCGCTTCGGCCTGTCGCCGCGCGCGGCCCTGCTGTCGCACTCGAACTTCGGTTCCAGCGACAGCGCTTCGGCGCAAAAGATGCGCGCCGCCCTGGCCATCATCAAGGAACGCGCGCCGGACCTGGAAATCGACGGCGAAATGCACGGCGATACGGCTCTCGACAGCAAGCTGCGTCAAAAAATCATGCCCCATTCGGCACTGAAGAACGACGCCAACCTGCTCGTCATGCCGAACATCGAATCGGCCAACATCGCCTATAATCTGGTGAAAGTAGCGGCCGGCAACGGCGTCGCGGTCGGTCCTATCCTGCTCGGCTGCGCCAAGCCTGTGCACATTTTGACTCCGTCGGCCACCGTGCGCCGCATCGTCAACATGACGGCCCTGTGCGTCGTCGATGCCGTGGCGCAACGTAAAGCGTAAACGCTAGCTGCTCAGCAAAAGCCGCGTCATCCGCCAGGGTAGCGCGGCTTTTTTCATATCAGTGCGCCATCAGCACCGGTACCGTCATCTGGCGCAGCACCGTTTCCGTCACGCCGCCCAGCAGGATTTCGCGGAAGCGCGCGTGGCCGTAGCCGCCCATCACCAAGAGGCCGGCATGCACTTCGGCGGCCATGGCCAGCAGCGCTGCGCCGATGTCGCCCGTAGTGATGGTTTGGCGCACCTCGACGGGCACGCCGTGGCGGCTCAGGTAGGCGGCGATGTCGGCACCCGGATGGCGGGCCGGCTGCGCATGGCCGGCCGGCGGGTGCAGCAGGGCCAGCACCACCAGGCGCGCCGCGCGCAGCAGGGGCAGGGCGTGGCCGATGGCGCGCGTCGCTTCCATGCTGCCATCCCAGGCCACCACCACGGTGTTGTTGACTTCCGCAAACTGGCCGCTGCGCGGCACGATCAGCACGGGGCGGGCCGCGTTGAGCATCACATACGGCACCAGGTCGCTCATGGCGCCTGGCAGCGCCTCGCTGTCGTCGTGCTGGCTGAGTACTGTCAAGTCGCTGTAGCGGGCGCTGACGGCCATGCCGCCATCCTCGTCATCTTCGATCAGGCGCCGTTCCAGCGAGACGGCGCCGGCCTGGCGCGCCAGCGTTTCGAACTGATCCAGCGCCTGCTCCGCCTGCCCGTGCAGGGCGTTGATCTGCGCCGCCACGGCGCCGCCGCGCATGCCGCGGTTGTTTTCCAGGGTAAAGCGCGACACGCCCGTCATCGCTGCGCCGATCAGGTGCGCCTGGTGCGCGTGCGCCAGCCGCGCGGCGATGGCGATGCGCTGCGGCGCATGGCGCGACAGGTCGGCGTGAACCAGGATGGATTTGTAAGCCATGTTGTCATTCGCTAGTCAGGATGGCAACAAGGCTAGAACGGCAACACGGGCAAGTCCAGCATTGCCGTGCCGGGCGGGGATTTTCTTATGCTGGGCTTGATATGGGTCAAAAAAACACGGGTCATGGCCATCTGCAAGGCCATCGCCAGTAAATGACGATCTATTTGATGTGCATCAAAATGCTTGGCCCGCCGCCAGCCATAATGGCATTGAACTCCTTGCCACTTCCAGTGGTCTGCATCGGCGCCGCCAGCATCGTGTCGGCACTTCCTTGTGTGACGCAACAACGCTGGCCGTGGCGGGAGTTCACTTAATTGTAGGGTTGCAAGTCCAGCCACACGGCATACGACAGACGCTTGCCATTCCACAGGCCGCCGCCGCGGATGACGGCGTCGCACGAGGTCAGCTGGCCCACCAGGTCCTGGCGGCCCAGGTTGCGGCGCAGGCGCAGGGCGTCGTTGTGCGACAGGTAGCCGACCAGCTGGCCATCGATGAAGACGGCGATGGCCTTGTCCTGGAACGGATTGGCATCGTCGCAGACGAGCAGGGCCAGGCATTTTTCTTCCGCATTGCCAGGACCATGCTCGCCGGCCAGTTTGGCGATGGCGGGCTGGTACATCGATTCGTTTTCCACTTCCGACGCAAAGCGCCCCTCATCGCTCCAGTGATGCGCGGGCGCGCCCGCAGGTATCACCGGCACGTACTGGCGCACCGAGACGAGCGGCTTGTGCAGCGGTTTGACGGGCGTGCGGCCGCTGAAGACGTAATACAGCAGGGCGATGACGATCACGATGGCAAGCAGGTAAAGCATGGTATCTCTCTGATTTCTGAAGGGGGAGCCGGAGGGGCGCAGGCGCGCTGCGCTGTGTTGCCGCTACTATAGCAAGTTCGCTGCCTGGCCCCGGGTAAATCTGGCCATGATCCGGCGCCGGCGCCGCAGCGTCAGCGGGTCGCTCAGCACGATGGGCGCGGCGCCCGTCAAGCCAGAATAATACTGGCCGTGCCGGCGCAGGACGATGGCATACTCGCGCAGCGCGTGGCCTTGCGCCAGCATGCGCGCGTCGCAATCGACTTCGATGGCAAAGCGCAGCCGGTGCAGCTGCCACCACAGGGGCAGGTTCCATGGCATGAGCACGATCAATGCGTAGGCCAAGGCCAGCAGCTGCGGGTCGCGCGCGGCCAGCCGGCATTGCGCGTGCGCCAGCAGCAGCGCCTGTTGCTGGGAAGGAATCAGTTGCAGCCAGACGGGCATCACGATGCGCGGCCGCAGCAGCCCCGCCACGCAGGGACCGATGCCGCCGCTGAGGAATACGGGCGTGCCCAGCAACGATGATTTTTGCCAGCGGCGCTGGTGCGATAGCAGCCAGACGCTGCGCAGCGCCAACAGCAGCAGCATGCCCGACGACAAGACAAACCAGCCCAGTTTCAGCTGCGACTGTTCTGCCGGCATGACCGCCAGCACGCCCGGCAGCCATGGTAGCGGTAGCAGCACGGACGCGGCCATGGCCGCCAGCCACAGCCAGCGCGTCGTGCGCCCGCGCCGCTGCAGCACGCGCTCGGCGCGCCAGGCGCCGGCCGACAGCAGCAGCGCCAGCGCCATGGTGGATAGCAGCCAGGCCGGCATCGGACGCCTAGCGTTTCAGCGCCATGCCGACCGAGGCGGGCGCCGTGTGCTGAAAACCGAACTGCGCATACAGGTCTTGCGCCTGGCCATCGGCGATCAGGCTGACATACGCGCTTTCCGGCACGTCGCTATCGATGAACTGGCGGATTTCGCGCATGATGAGCTTGCCCAGGCCCTTGCCCTGGTGGACCGGCAGCACGGCGATATCGACTACCTGGAAGAAGCAGCCGCCATCGCCGATGATACGACCCATGCCCACCACCTCGTCGCCATGCAGGATTTGCACGGCAAACAGCGAGTGTGGCAAGCCCTTGGCCGCCGCCTCGGTGGTTTTCGCGCTCAGGCCGGCGGCTACGCGCAGGTCCTGATAGGTGGCGATGGCGGGAATGGCCAGGCGGGTGGTGTAGGGCGATGCTGCGGTCAAGGCGGTCTCCTGTAGAAATAGTTTGGAGCGGCAATTATAGGCGGCGCTGGGCTTCCGGGGCGACACGCTTTATTTGTCGCGGGTATTCTGTCCTGGCGTCTTTTGCGCTATGGTGGCGACATCCATACATTTGTTGAAAGCACGCCATGTCCGCAGGATTTACCGCCACCGAGTTGTCCGTTATCAATGAAGACGACGCCCTGATCACCACCCTCGCCGCACCAGCCGGCAAAGGCGAGCCCGTCTACCTGATGCTGCAGCGCGCCGACGAGTATGACGAGCAGGACGTGGCCATGGGCATGGACGAGCCCTACATCGAATACGGCGGCCAGGAATTTGCGTGGTATGGCCACATGCACGCCGTCATCCTGCATCCGAACCGCTTGTCCGTGCAGATGGATGCCGAGGCGGCCATGCAGATGGATGACGACGGTCAGATCGACGTGCGTTTTAACTTGACGCCGGAGCGCTATGCCCAGCTGCAACAGGCGCTGCGCACCATTTTTGAAGGCTGCGATTACTATCGCGAGGAACGTTGATCTGCGCAGACGGCATGGGGCTGGGTGTCGTTTATGCTCGATAGCGGGTATTGACTGCGGGAGAAGACGATGACGGTGCTGATACTCGGTTTGCTGCTGTTCCTGGGCTTGCACTCGGTGCGCATCGTCGCCGACGGCTGGCGTAGCGTCCAGCTGGCGCGCCTCGGCGAAAAACGCTGGAAGGGGCTGTATTCGCTCGTGGCGTTCGCCGGGTTGGGCCTGATCATCTGGGGCTACGGCCTGGCGCGCCAGCAAGCGCTGGTCGTGTGGGCGCCGCCCATGGGCTTGCGCCACGCCAGCGGCCTGCTGATGCTGTTCTCGCTGATTTTATTGGCGGCGGCCTATGTGCCGCGCAACCACATCAAGACCTGGGTGCACCACCCCATGCTGCTGGGCACGCAACTCTGGGCCGTGGCGCATCTGCTGGCCAACGGCAACGTGGCCGAGGTGCTGCTGTTCGGCAGCTTTCTCGTCTGGTCGCTGGTCGACCTGTATGCCGCCGTGCAGCGTGACCGCGCGGCCGGCGTCGCGTACCAGCGCGGCACCGTACAAGGCACCTTGCTCGCCATCGGCGCGGGCGTGGTGCTGTGGCTGCTGCTGGCATTCTGGTTGCATGGCGTGCTGTTTGGCGTGCGGCCGTTTGGATAGCCGGATGGGCACAAGCGCAATTCTGTGCGTTTCAGCATTATCGATACGGAGTGGGATAGGGGGAAGGCGGGGTTGCAACTGAGGCTAGCCGTTGGCGCAAAAAAACCCGCAGCATCTGGCGATGGGCGGGTTTGATCAGGTACTGCCAAAACATGTTCTATGGTGCGGGAGCCGGAATCGAAAATGGCATTGTAGGGCGCATGGATGCTGGGCTTTGATGGGATGAGTTAAAAAAGTACCGTCAAAAGTACCGTCAAAAATAAAACTACCGACAGATCCCTTAAACGCGACGGCGCTGTGGCGGATAAGGTAGCGGCCGATTGACCATCTCGCGCGAAGACTCAAAATATTCGCAGATCGCGTATTGAAGACCATGTGTGCACATACAGTCATCCACGTAGAGGAAGGGCCACCGAGTCGTAAGGTGCTTCGCGAGATGTACTTGGTGCAGGAGCGCAGTTTGCTTGATATTGGCAAGTTGTACGGTGTATCGAACCGTACTGTCAAAAAATGGCTTACCAAGGCACGAATTCCAGTCCGCACACGAGCCGAGGCCGCGCGAATAGCAAAACCGAAGATATCGGCGGCGTTACGTGGCCGAAAGATCGTATTCACAGACGAGTGGAAGCGCAACTTATCAGCGGCCGGCCTGCGCTACGGAGCAGCCCACGCCCGTGGAGTTCGTGTGACACCGGCAGGATATGTCGAGCACACTACTGGCCCTCACAAAGGAAGGTTTGCCCACACTGTTCTCGTCGAAGCTCGAATTGGCAGAAGACTGCAATCGGACGAGGTGGTTCATCACCGGGACGGTGATCGTGAGAACAATGCGGAGGAAAACCTAGAAGTTATGACGCGGTCTGCACTCATGGCGCTTTGCCGAGCAGAGCAAATGCAACTTGGTGTCGGGATGTGCAAGATCAGTTGGAATCAAGCTGTGAAGATCCGAAAGCTGAGCTCGGACGAGAAGCTCAGCAGAAGCCAGCTATCCGAACGATTCGGGCTTTCTACGAAAACGATAGGGCAAATTCTTCGTGGTAAGGCTTGGAGGAGCTAATTGACCATTGATGGTGCATCAGCATTGCGGCCTGGTCGATATGAAGCCTGGCTGTGCGCGTGAGTCAATCAGCCGTTTGCCGACGAATGTTTCACCAATACAGAAACGACCAGGTCCGATTTGCTAAGCGCCTACAGATTCAAGATGTTCAAAAACGACCGTTTATGAACAGGCGATAAAACCCCTCCTCAGTGATGTTCATAAAATACCCCTTTGACTTATGGGCATGTTCATATATATTGAACACGTTATTGAACATGTTTGCTCACCCTTGGAGATAGAAATGGCAACTTTCGCATACGGCCGAGTCAGCACGGCAGACCAGACCACCGAGAACCAGCGCCAGGAGATTGAGCGCGGCGGGATCGTGATCGATTACTGGTTTGCAGACGAGGGTGTGTCGGGAAAGGTGCCAGCAGCGCAGCGGCCACAGTTTGCGCAGCTACAGCAGCAGATACGTGCTGGCGAAACGCTGGTTGTATCCAAGCTTGACCGCCTGGGCCGTGATGCGCAGGACGTTGGCGCCACCATCAAGGCACTGGCCGCCCGCCGCATCGAGGTGATCGTGCTGCAGCTCGGCAAGTTGGACCTGACCTCGCCGGCAGGAAAGCTCATGCTGACCATGCTGGGCGCCGTCGCGGAAATGGAGCGGGATCTTTTGGTCGAGCGTACCCAAGCAGGGTTGGCGCGCGCCAAGCAGCAAGGAACGGAGTTGGGCCGCCCGACCAAAACAAATGACAGCCAGCGACTGGCCATCGTTGCGCAGCATGCAAAGGGTTCGTCGATCAGCGAGCTGGCCCGCACCTACGATATATCTCGTGCCAGCATCGGGCGCATCCTCAAGGCATAATCGGCCAGGAGTGTTTGCCGGCCACCGCGCCAAGCGCAAACATCTTCCCTACGAACAGCCCAGCGCGTAGGTAACCAACATGTTCGGCCATATTGTTGATCCGTCCGGCGCATATCCAAGAGACCAAGTCGGATGGTATGTAGCCGATCGCCACTAGGACACCGGTCAGGAAATGCTCTAACTCAAGCTCGGTGACACCTGTAAAGCCGCTACGATGCAGTCGCAGAACTACGGTTTCAATCGACTTGGCCCTGTCTGGCCGTATCCCATTCCCGTTTTCGCTGCTGGCCTGGCGGTAGTCGACCAGCACCTCTTCACCGGCGTCGATCAGACGGGTGGCAACCATATCCATGTCGCTGTCGGCTGCCTCTGCCTTCCGAGTGAACTTGGCATTGGGCCGAATTGAATGGTTCGTGAGACGCCCCGCATGCGTGCGCTTCCTTGCAATTCGGGCCGGAGCAATCAGTTCGCCGGCGGATATCAGGTGCGTGGCAAATAGTCCCTGCCCGTGGATGGCCGAAGCGCGAAGTTCGAAGGCGTCGAACTCGGGTGGCATAGCAATGTGATCACTCAAATCTTCCACCACCACACGCACAAATTCATGCGAAAAGCCATATTCAACGAGCCACCGCTCATAGTCATACCGGATCTCGTTGAGATCGGTTTCATTCGTTGTCGCGAGTTGCATGTATCGTACTTTCTGATTTCGGTTATGTTTCCTTTTTTGGAGGTGCTGCGGCGTTCAGCGTTGCACTACCCGGTAAAGACGTCGCGGCCCTTCACCAAAGCCATCACCAAAGGGGGGCTTTGGTGCGCACTTAAGGCCGCGTCGTGCTTCAAGCAAAAAACTTAAGCGATGGTCAAATATCGTCGAGCGCAGCCGAATCAAGCAGTGCGCCCCACGTGTGACCGAGGACGGAGTGTAAAAGTTTGTCGACATACCGTCTTTTACATCGAGCGGATAGCGCCGCGCCTTCGGTAAAACACCGCAACAGGGCGTTCCATGCCTTGCTGGCCTACTTGGATTTTTCCCTATGAGGGGCCACTGATGTTGTGGCCCAAGCGCGTGAAAAGTGTTCGGCGTTGCTTCGGCTCTATTTTGGGCGAATCGCCACCCTGGCAGTAATGGGGCCGATGGTCGAAACTGCCTCAAAATGGCCCAAAACCGTGAAAATGGCCCGAAAATCCCCGATGATTCCCGATAAACATGGTGGTTACTTTTCAGCAGGAGGGGGCAGGGCGGCCGTTTCACTTTCTCGCCGCCCAAAACCCATCTTCTCAGCCATCCTCGCTTGCGCTGCTTTTACGCAATCCATATCCTTTTCGAGGTAGGCCATCGTCGTGATGGGGCTCTTGTGACGCATGACGGCCTGTATCGTCTGGATGTTCGCGCCGGCCTCCGACAGCAGCGTGGCATAGCTGCCGCGCAGGCGGTGTGGCGTGAGTCCCTTGATGCGGCACTTCGCGTTCGCGGTTTTCATCGCTGTACGGGCATAGCCGGATTGCATCTGCGTGCCGTCGGCGCGCGGCGCGATCAAGCCTTCGCCTTTGCGCAAGGGCGCCAGGTAGTCGATCAGCCATGGCTGGATGGGGCAAGGCTCGGCCTCGCGGCCCTTGGTGATGCCCGGCGTGTAGGTCTTGCGTTCCCAGTCGATCCACTCCCAGCGTGCAGTGGCGGCCTCGCTCTCGCGCAGGCCCAGGCCGAACAGCAACCGTATGGCCACGGCAACTTCGGGCGTGTCTTTCGTCGCGGCATCGACCTGTGCAAGCCAGGCGCCGGCCGAAGCGAGCGACAAGATGGCACGCGGGACTTTCTGGACCTTCAACATGGTTACTCGCCATGGCAACCGAAGCAGTATTTCGCGCTTGACGGCCCAATTGACCATCAGCTTGATTACCCGCAACCAGGCATTGGCGGACGCCGGCTTGTGGTCGACCAGGTGCAGGTTGCGCGCTTTCTCGATGTGCAGCGTGGTGATGTCGCTCACAGGCAGATCGCCCAGGTCGTAAAGATGCAGGCGCCGGATCACATCCACCGAACGGCGATGCGCAACACTGGCGACGGGTGCGCGCACCAGCTGCCACTCGGCAAACAGTTCGGACAGCGTTGGCACCGGTTTGCCGCCGTTCGCCCGGGTAACAGCGTCGGCGTAGGCCCGTGCGGCCACAATCTCGGCTTCGTGCTTCACCGTCAGGCGCGTGGTGCGCTGGACGCGCTGGCCGGCCACCTGGTACCGGTAATGCCAAATCTTGCTTTCTCCAACTCGAAATAAAGTTGCGCTCATGTTTTTCCTTTCGTAGTTATTTTCTGTGACAATGCTGTGTGAGATACAACGGCTGGCGCGGCACCAGGGCCGCGCATCCGCGCGCGCCGCTGGCTTGGCAGCAGCGAAGTAACGCAGTCACCGTTACAGCGGCGTTACCGGAGCGTTTCCGGGCTTGCGCGCCGCGCCGTCATGGTGATGCTTCGCCATCCCGGAGCACCCGGATCGCAAAACCGCGACAGCGCTGCAATACGTCCACCAGATCGGCTGGCATGGCCGGCCCCTTCATCCGGGTTTGTCGCCATTGTCCGCAGCGCCTGGCGTTGACGGTGCCGGCCATGTGCGCGCATTCCAGGCATACCCGCCGTTCGTCATGCTGTTGGTCGCGCAGCGCCAGACGGTCGGCCAATGCGATTGCGGCCGCCTGATTCAAGCCTCGGCCACGGAACAGTGCCAGTCGGGCGCAGGTAGCATCGTCGGCCGGTGCCGCGCTCGATGCCTGGTGAAGCTCCCCTGTTTGGGAGAGCGGTTCGGCAGTCAGTCGATCAAGGTATCGCACCAGGTCGTCCTTGAACGGGCGCAGCATGCCTGCGGCGAAATGCACCGCATCGGGCTGGCCTTTCAGTTTGAGAGCGCCATTTACCATCTCGACAATGACGCCTGCTTTTTGGCATTCCGCCAGCAGACCTGTCGGGGTCATATCGTCACCTCAACCGAGGAAATTGGTATGACATTGGTTGGCCTCTTTTGCGAAGGGAGCGCCGAAGGGAGCGAAGGGAGCGCTGTATTTTCTGTGCTCCCTTCGCTCCCTTCGTGCTCCCTTCGGGGAATTGCTCCAGGCAAACACCACATCCAGGCGCCGCCCATGCTGGCTTTCACCGCCTCGATACCCAACGATTTTTTGATGCGTTTGGCAGCATCCCATGAATGTCCAGCATCCCGGATTTCGGCTTGCAGCGCTTTGGTGGCCATGCGGCCGCCGGCATCGGTCAAGGTATCGATCAGCATGCGCTCCAGGTCGGCGCGCTGGCCACCGTCGCCACCATCGTTTTCATCGTGCTCGACGTCGCCCAGGATTTCCCGCGCCGTGCCCTCGATCACGCCTTCCCACACCGCGTGCGTGGCCTCGATGCCGCCATCAATCGTTTTCATGCCCAGGGCGTATGCCACGCCACCATCATCCGGTGCGATGTTCGACTTGGCACGCGCCAGCACGCGGCGGGCGCCGTCTTCCTCCTTCGCCGTCACCAGCACCATGCGCGCCAGCGCGCCGAATGCCTGGGAGCCGATAACCCGGTCCTGTGGTGCCTTGCCAGCGCCGCCCTTGGCAAAGTGGGTGATGCCGATCACCGCGCACTGGTGAGCCTCGGCAAAGTCCACCACGGCTTGCAAGCTGCGGCGCACATCATTGGCCCGGTGCATGTCGCCGGCCACGGCGGACACGATAGGATCGATCAGCAGCAGGCTCACGCCACCGATGGCGGCCACCGCGCGGTGCAGCTCCGGAATGTCCTGGGCCGGATCGAATGGCACGCTCTCGCCGTTTTCCGTAATGCCCTCGATAAAGTGGCAGCGGCTCAGGTCGGCGCCAGAGGCGATCAGGCGCGGCACCAGGGTATCGTCGGCCACGTCCTCGCTCGACCAAACCAGGACGTTGCCCTTGCGCTTGCAGGCGCTGCCATCCGGCCAGGTGCCGCCTGCCGTTAGCACGGAGGCCAGGCCGAGCGCCAAAGTGGTCTTGCCTGTGCCGGCGGCACCCGCCAGGATGGTCAGCTTGCCGGCTGGCACCCAGCCAGGCCACAGCCAGGTAATCGGCAGCGGTTTGATATCGGTGGCGCAGCGGATTTTCACCGTGCGCGTGTCGGTCGCCGGGATCATTGAACGATTGTTGGTCAAGCTCGTTGCTGGCCCGGCCGCCGGCGCCGCCGGCGCGGCATGGCTACCGTCCTGCGGCGCGGCCGCGCTGATTGCCGCCATGACCGCCTCGTTTCCCTCGCGGGCATGCAGGTCGTTGAAGTCGGTAGGCTGTCCATCGTCAGACTGGAACACAGGCACCGCCAGCAAGCCGCCAACAGCAGCCGCGGCCGCCTTTGCCTTTATCAGGCCGGTATTGCCGCTTTCCTTGAACCTGTCGTCATCGGCGCACACGATGATCTGGATGCCCGGCAGTTTCCCGTGCAATACCCTGGCCACCGCCTCCAGGTTGCCAGCATTGAAGGCCACGGCCACCGGGTAGCCAGTCACGGCATACAAACTGGCGCCAGTAGCAAAGCCTTCGCAGACCAGCAGCGTATCGGCAGGCTTGCTGCCAAAGCTGTAGTAGCAGCCCTTGACCTTGCCGTTCGACTTGAGGAGCTTGCTGCCATCCTCGTAGATGAATTGCACGCTGGTGATGGCGCCGGTGGCGTCGCGTATTGGCACGATCAGGGTGCGCTTGTCCTTGAACTCTTTCAGGCCATACGGCTTGATGCCCTTGCGGATACAGTACGGATTGTCGTCGGTGGCATCGCGCGCGCCGGCCAGTATGCGCACGCACACGGCCGCTGCTTCGCCTTCCAGCTGCAAGCGCATGAACTCGGCATCCTGTCTGGCCTTGTCGATGCGTGCGCGGTACTCGGCGCGTTCGGCCGGCGTCAGCACCTGGTCGGATTTGCCACACCACTTTTCGGACAGGTCGGTTTTCCAGTTGCCGAAGGCGCCTGCAGGCACGCCGTCGCTGTGCAGGATGTACCAGGCCGACTTCTTGCCCTTCTTGTCATCCGGGGCGTCGAAGCGGTGGCGCTGGCCGTCGGCGACGATATCGGGTGGGGCCAGGTCATAACCGGCCATGGCGATGGCAAACTGCGCCTCGATGTTTGAAAGCGAAGCGTTCAATGGGTAGTCTCCTTTGGCGCCGGAATACGGACAATGACAGCCTTGAAGGTGCCGCCGCGGCGATCTGCCACGTCTTTGTGATGATCGCGGATGAAGCGCTTGGCTTCCGGGCGTGTGGAGAAGGGAATGGTGGCGCCGGCGAAGGTAACGCCCCAGGGCTTATGTGGTGCGGAAGACATTATTTTTCCTCCTTTACCAAATACTTGTTCATCCAGTCGATGCGATCGGCAGCATGCCTGGCCATCAAGTTAGCCGACATAGTGGCAAAACGCATAAGGCGGTCGGTATCTTCCGGGTTGAGAAGTGGTAACTCTTCATTCATTGTCCTGGCCAACGTACTACTGGCGGCCATTTCAAGGCATAGGCCGAGCCCCTTGGCGAAGTCCATCACGATAGTGACGAACTGCGCATCTTGGTTATGTTTCAGGCTGTCGTGCAGAAATGTAAACGGCACGTGTGCAGCAGCGGCCAGCGGCAGCTTGGCCGGTGTTTGTATATGGCGGGTGCTCATGCTGCACCGCCGATCTTGGCAATGGCAGCGCGCCAGATGGTTTTGCCTTCTTCAATGCCGGCAAAGAAGGCATCAGCGGCGGCCGTGCCGACCTGGTACGGCATGTCGAAGTCCTTGCGCTCGATGCGGTGCTCAAGCGCCATGCGGGCGCCGGCCTTGTATTCCTGGCTGCGCGGCGTGCGGCCGTTGTAGAACGCGGTCTGGAAAAGCTGATCCACGGACAGCGTGCCGATGATCGAGGATGATGGGGAATGTAGGGGTGTGGTGGTGCCTGGCATGATTGCCTCCTTGTCGGTTGTAGAACCGCGCAACCCGCTGTCAAACGGGGTGAGCAGCAAATGGTGGGGTTGACAGACCGGTGACAAAGGAAACCGGCAGGCCGAAGCCTCCCCACCACTGCCGCTCATAGGAGACGTAGTGGTACGGACGAAAAAATACCGCCGGGTGGCGGATGTCCGCCTTTGTCTGATCGGGCTGTCAAACCCGGTCGCTTTTTTCTTCGCGACGTTTTCAGGATAGACCGCCAACGAGCTGGCCGTCAAGCTTTTTGTATTGGCGCCTTTTGGGCGGGCGTGCGCGGCGCGGGCGGTCATTGGGTAATCCTGGCAGGCTTGGCGCGGACTGACGCCAGGAAGCCGGGTAGCGCCGCTTTGCGCTGGTCATATGTCCGGCCGCGCGCAATCCACATCGTATTGCGCGCCTCGACGCGCTCCATCAGCAGCAAGTCAGCTTGCTGCAGGTCGTCGCGCTCGACGGCTTCAAAGCGGCCAAACAGCACCCAGTTGACCAGCTTGGCCTCGGCGGCGTAGTGGTGCGCGGCGGTGGCTTTGCCGGCCTCGGCACGGACTTCGTGCAGGGCATCGCACATATCCTGAAAGCTGGTCGAAACTTTTTTGCGCGAACTGGACCAGTCAACAAGATGGCGCCCGGCGCTCTCATCGCGCAGCGCCATGAAGGCATCGACAAGCCGCACTTGGCCGAGCCTGGAGTTCCTGCCGCCGATAAATGGCATTGCCACCAGGGCGCCGCGCTCAGTCAAATCAACCTTGCGCTGCACCTTGTTTTGTCCGCTCAGATAGGAGGACTCCTTGAATTCTAGGCGTCCGATTGTGCCATCGGCAATCAGGGCATCGAGCGATTGTAAGACGTTGTCATGGCGTCGTTTGAACTCACCAGCAATGACCAAGGAGTCGGTTACAGGCTTGCCCTGATGGATATGAACGAGGGTGCTGGCAGGTGCGAGGAGGTTGCTGCCGATGTTGGCCATGCTGTTCATGCCGCACCGCCAGCACGCTTGACGATGAAAGCTTCAACCTGGTCGAGATCCCAAACGGTGACACGATCACTCAGCTTGAACGGAGCGGGGAATTTGCCGCTACGCACCCAACGCCAGATGGTGTCTGGCGATACTGGCAGCTTGCCAGGTTTGCCTTTGGTGCTCGCCAGATCGGCAAGCCGGATAATTCTTTGTGCCATGATGCACCCCTTGCAAATACGCCGTAAGGCAATGGGGTGTACTGTCCTATTTATTCCACTCGATGTGAATCCGGTGTGCCGGCACACCTGTTTTTCCTTCCCTCCGAAATCCACTCTCGGACGGTATCAAAAGTGACTGGAACCAACTTTCTGGCTGTTGCTGCTTCTGCGGCGGCTTTTATGGACTTATACTCAACCTGCTTTTCGTCCCAGTCCCAGATCTCACGCTTCATTTGCCAATTTTCCTTGTGCCTAGCGGCAGCGGCCTTTTTTGCTTGTATAGATAATCCGCTACCCTTGGGCCCGCGCTCTATTGATAGCCCTCGTACTGTGCCAAGCCACATGTTAGCCTCGCAAGAAAATGCCCATGCTACCGCGCTATTTTCTTTCTCTCTCAAGGATTGAATTGCATAACTGCAACATACCTCCATCATTGCCATGTGCACCAACCCTGCTTTGAAGGCTGGCTTTATAATTTTTCCTTCCCATTGCGATAAATCCTCTGTTTTGAGGAGGTTATCGAATTGCGCATCTCCATTTGTGTATTGGCTTCGCCAAAAGTCGTCGAAAAAATATGTAAAAAATGGATATTCCCCTTCAAGTCCCCATAGCTCCCATGTGCTGGCGAGAGAACTCACTACATAAACTGCCTCCGTAAATGATGTGCGCTCTGAACGGAGTGGTCGCATTTCGTTGTCGCTCATTATGGTCCTCGGGAAAAATTTATAAGTTGTGGTGCTAGTCGATCAGGCGAAATAGCCTCTGATAGGCGGATGCGAATTTAGTAGGTGCTGCCCCGAAAATTGATAACATCGGCACCAACTCGCAGCTTGTCCAAGTAGTCAGCCCAGCGCTGCATCATTTCCCGGCGCGCCGGTAGATGACTGGTGCGGTTGTAGGCCCGGCCGTTCACGTCCTTGACCGCGTGCGCCAGTTGGTGCTCGATCAGGTCGACACGCTCACCCAATACCTCATCCATGATGGTTCTGGCCATGGCGCGGAAGCCGTGCCCGGTCATTGCCTCCTTCGGGTAGCCCATGGCGCGCAGCGCCGCGTTGACGGTGTTTTCGCTCATGCAGCGATCTTGCGTGCGAATGCTGGGGAAAACATACCGGCCGGCGCCGCTCATCGCATGCACGCCGCGCAGCAGCGTTACCGCCTGGGTCGACAGCGGCACCAGGTGATCGAAGTTCATCTTCATCTTGACTGCGGGGATGCGCCACAGTGCATCGTCCAGATCGATTTCGGCCCATTCAGCGGCGCGCAGTTCACCAGGGCGCACGAACAGCAGCGGCGCCAGCTTGAGCGCCGCCACGGCGTAGGGGTGGCCGTTGTAGTCGAAGATGGCGCGCAGGAGGCTGCCTGCCTGCTTGGGTTCGGTGATGGCGGCATAGTGCGTGCCAGGCACGGCGGCCAGCGCGTCGCGCAGATCGGCGGTAACATCGCGCTCAGCCAGATCTGATGCAACCGCAAACCGGAACACCTGGCCGCACAGCTGTTTGATCTTGTGGGCCGACTCGATGGCGCCGCGCGCTTCAATCTTGCGCAGAGCAGTCAATACGTCGCGGGGTTTGATGGACGAGATCTGCATCGTCCCAATCTCAGGGAAGATATTCTTTTCCAGCCAGGACGTGTTCTTTTGCTGGGTGCTCTCGGCGCGTTCGGCTTGCGTTTTTCGCAGCCACTGCCGCGCGACGGCCTCAAAGGTATGCGATGCGGCCGCCGTCTTGGCATGCTGGTCATCGCGCTTGGCCTGGCTGGGGTCGATGCCGCCGGCCAGCAGCTCGCGTGCTTCGTCGCGCCGCTTTCGGGCGGTGGCCAGCGATACGGCGGGGTAGACGCCTAAGGCCAGCGTCTTGCGCTTGTCCAGGAAGCGGTAATCCAGGCGCCAATACTTGCCAGCCTCCTTCACCAGCAGGTACATGCCGCCGCCGTCCGTGTGCTTGTCACCGGCAGGCTTGGTGGGCTTCACCTGTCTTACGAATGTATCTGTCAGCGCCATGTCTTTCTCCGTGACGGTACTTTTTTTGACGGTATCCAGAAGTACCGTCAGAAGTACCGACAAAACTTTACGCTGTCATGCTACGTCGTAAGACGACACAAGACAACAAAAAACCCGCGCCTCCTATGGGAAGGGCAGGTTTTGATGTTTCTTAATACGGTATGACGTGATCATTTGGTGCCGGGAGCCGGAATCGAACCGGCACGCTGTTTCCAGCGCGGGATTTTGAGTCCCGTGCGTCTACCTATTCCGCCATCCCGGCAACGCGAGACGCATTATCACTGATTTGTCACAATCTGGCAAGTTTTATGCTTGGCGTGTGTTTTACACAAGCATTGAGAATCTTTGAATACGCCGATTCCAGCGCAAGAAGCGGAGTGCCGCGCCTGGCCAGCCGTCCTATCGTGTCCCTTCACTACCTGGAGGGATATCCCATGCAACAACTGGAAAACAAGGTCGCCATCATCACGGGGGCCAGTTCGGGCATTGGCCATGCGGCGGCGCGGCTGTTCGTCTGCCATGGCGCGCGGCTGGTGCTGGTGGCGCAGTTGGCGGACGGCGGCGCGCAAGCCGTGGCCTGTATCGGCGATGTGGGCGATGCCGCGTGCGCGCAAGGGGCCGTGGCGCTGGCCCTGCAATGCTTTGGCGGCCCCGATATCGCTTTTAATAATGCAGGCACCCTGGGACCCATGGGGCCCACGCCGGAGGTTGCCCTGGAAGACTGGCAAGCGGCGATCGATACCAATCTCACCAGTGCCTTCCTGGCGGCCAAGTACCAGCTGCCCGCCATGGCGGCGCGCGGCGCGGCTCGCTGATCTTCACGTCCACGTTTGTCGGCCATACGCTGGGCATGGTCGACATGGCGGCGTACGCGGCCAGCAAGGCGGGCGTGATCGGCTTGACGAAGGTCCTGGCGGCCGAGTATGGCGCGGCGGGCATCCGCGTGAATGCCTTGTTGCCGGGAGGGACCGATACGCCGATGGGGCGCACGGTGGCCGCCACGCCCGAGGGTGGCGGGCTTGCATGCATTGAAGTGCCTGGCCACGCCGGATGAGATCGCCCGCTCGGCGCTGTACCTGGCATCCGATGCTTCGAGTTTCACCACCGGTACGGCGCTGCTGGCCGATGGCGGCGTGTCCATCGTGCGCGCATAACGCCGACGGCCCGGGATGAGCCGGGCCGTCGGTGTCTTGCAGCTTGCGCTACATCAAGCTCAGTTATGCACGGAGTTCAGCTGGCGCGCGATGATGTCGTGGTTGAGCCAGATGACGGGGGCTTGCGGCTCCGACATGGCATGGAACATCAGCGGACCCGTGCCTTCCAGGACCAGGGAGCTCAGGTGGTCGGTGATCAGTTCCTTGCGGTCCTTGTGCAGCTTGGTGATGTCGTCCGAGGTGCCGATCATGACCTCGGCCAGCTCAGGCGTGTTGTCCATCGGCCAGGCGGCGAAGTTGCGGAACTGCACGCTGGTGGCGTCGCCGTTGTAGGCGGCGATACGGTCCAGCAAGTCTTGCAGCGACACGCCATCTTCCAGCAAGCCCTGGCAAACTTCCCATTGCTGATCGGCCCAGGCGGAACCGCCTTCTTTTTGCAGCGCGACGAGCAGGGGGAACAAGGACAGTTCCACGCCGGCGAAAATGTCCGACGAGTTGGTGCGGATTTCCGGGCAGTTGAACACGGTCGCCTTGATACCTTTTTCCCACGCGGCCTTGGCCACGTTTTCCAGGCGCTTCTTGGCCAGGCCTTGGGTGTAGTTGCTATACGTTTGCCACTGGTATTTGCCGTCGATCAAGATCTCGGTGCCGTGGTAGCCGTAGGCGCTGTAGCGCACCTGGCCGCCCGTTTGCTCGATGCGGGCGCGGATGGCGGCGCTGCCGTCGATCAAGTGCTGCAGGGTGTTGGCCGTGACTTCGTCGAAGTTCATCAGGATCAGCTTGCCCAGATCGCTGTCGAGCAGGGCGCGCGAGGACATGAAGCGCTCGCCGCGGCCCTTGTAGATGCGGTTGGCGATGGCCAGGAAGACTTTGACTTTTGGAATGCCGCCCGCCATGGTGTGGGCGAAATACACATTGCTGCCGTCAGGAATCAGGCTGTCCAGTTCGGCCATGGCTTTTGCCACGGAAGCGCTGAAGCGGGCGATGCCAGCTTCGCGGCAGCGTTCGATTTGTGCCCAGTCCAGCTTGTCTTCTTGCCAGCTTTTCAGGGTCATGTCGGCCAGCAGGGCCGTCGGGGTCGGCTCGCCGGCTGGCGCGTCGAGGTCGAAACCGGCCATCAGCGGCACATTGATGATGCGCCCGCCCAGGTTGGCTTCGGCTTCGGCCAGCTCTTCCGCGTTCAGCGGACGCAGCGCCATGTTTTCATCGCGGCGGCCGACCGTCATGCCGACGATATGCATGCCCGCCTTGCGCGCTTCGTCCAGCAAGCCATTCACATAGCCGCGGCCGAACAGCTCGCCGAACAGCACAAAGGTGTCGCCCTTGCGGAAGATATTTTTTTGCGGGATGTCTCTCAAGGACGTAATCTCGGTCATGGTGTCAATTCATTCAAAAATTAGCAGGGCAGACGGCTAATGCTACTGCCCGCTGGTTCAACATAGTTGTAAATTATGCGCCATTTCAGCTGGGAAAATCCTGTTGCGAATGATTCTCGTCTGGAATGGCATCTTCTTCTGCGGTGGAGCTCTTATTCTTTCGCCATGGCGTATTTTACGCTGCCCCGGCGCACAGCGCCCGCGGACTGGCCTGGCAGGCGCCGATATTACCTCAGCTTGGCCGTGCCGGTCAGCAAAATTGATCTAAAACAAATCCTGTTGGCCCGACACCAGGCGCGAAAAATCATCGCCAAGGAAGGGCAATATCGCGTCCGCCACCGGTTGCAGCTGGCGCGTCAGGTAATGGTGGTAGTCGATGGGCGAGCGCTGCGTTTCCAGCGGCTCCGGCCCCGCCACCGTGATGACATAGCTGATCCAGCCGCCGTTCTGGTATTGCAGCGGTCGGCCCTGCGCCAGGTTATAGGCATCGGCCGTGCGCGCCGCGCGCACATGGGGCGGCACGTTGCGCTGGTAATCGCCGAGGGGGCGGCGCAAGCGCTTGCGGTAGACCAATAAGGCGTCGCATTCGCCGCGCACGGTGCGCGCCACGTAGTCGCGCACATAGTCCTGGTAGGCGGCGCGCTGGAAGATGCGCCGGTATAACTCTTGCTGGAATTGCTGCGCCAGCGGCGTCCAGTCGCTGCGCACCGTTTCCAGGCCCTTGTAGACCATCTCTTCGCTGCCGTCGGGCTTGCCCACCAGGCCCGCGTAGCGCTTCTTGCTGCCTTCTTCCGAGCCGCGGATGGTGGGCATCAGGAAACGCCGGTAATGCGTCTCGAATTCCAGCTCCAGCGTATTGTCGAGGCCGAATTCTTCGCGCAGATGCCGCTCCCACCAGGCGTTCACGTGCGCCACCAGGACGCGGCCGATCTTGCTCGCCGCTTCGTCGCTATGCGCCGTTTTCAGCCACACAAACGTGGAATCCGTGTCGCCATAGATGACCTGGTAACCCTGCTCGGTAATCAGCTCGCGCGTGCGGTGCATGATGTCATGGCCGCGCAGGGTGATCGACGAGGCCAGGCGCGGGTCGAAAAAGCGGCAGCCGCTCGAACCCAGCACGCCATAAAACGCGTTCATGATGATTTTTAATGCTTGCGACAGGGGGGCGTTACGCTCGCGCTTGGCCGTCTCGCGCCCCTGCCACACCTGTTGCACGATGGCGGGCAGGCAGTGTTTCACGCGCGAAAACTGCGCGCCTCGGTAGCCGGGCACGGTATCGGCTTCGTCGCCGCTGGTGCCTACCACCAGACCCACCGGGTCGATCAAAAAGGTGCGGATGATGGACGGGTACAGGCTTTTATAGTCGAGCACCAGCACGGAATCGTACAGGCCCGACTGTGAATCCATGACGAAGCCGCCCGGACTGTTTTCGCCGGAGACATCGCCCAGGTTGGGCGCAACGTAGCCTTGCCGGTGCATCAGCGGCAAGTACAGGTGTTCGAAGGCGGCCACGGAGCCGCCGCTGCGGTCGGCAGCCAGGCCCGTCACGCTGGCTCGTTCCAGCAAAAAGGTCAGCAACTCGGTCTTGGCGAAGATGCGCGTGACCAGTTCGCAATCCTTGAGGTTGTAGTGCGCCAGCGCCGGCTTATCCTCACGGAAACGCCGATCGATCTCGGCCATGCGCTGGTAGGGATTGTCGATGGACTTGCCTTCGCCCAACAGCGTTTGCGCCACGTTTTCCAGGCTGAACGAGGAGAAATTCCACGTCGCCGACTTCAAGGCTTCGATGCCGTCGATGATCAAACGGCCCGCCGCAGCGGCAAAATAGTGTTCCTGCTTGCCGCCATGCTCGCGCCATTCCATGACGGCGCCACCGCGCCCCAGCCGCAAGGGTATTTGATAGCGCTCGGCATGTTCCTTGAGCACGCGCAAGTCGAACTGCACCAGGTTCCAGCCGATGATGGCGTCCGGGTCGTGCTCTTCCATCCACGTGTTCAGGCGCTCGAGGATCTGCGCGCGCGTGTCGCAGTATTCCAGGTCGAAGTCGAGTACTTCAGCGCCGCCATTTGGCGGCCCCAGCATGTACACCTGGCGCTGGCCGCAGCCTTCCAGTGCCAGCGAATACAGCTCGCCGTGCGCCGTCGTCTCGATATCGAGCGACACCAGTTTCAAGGTGGGGCGGTAGCCGGGCGCCGGCCTCAGCTGCACTTCCTGCAGGGTTTCTCCGCTGAACGACACCGGCGCTGTAATAAAACGCTCCATCAGATAGCGCTCGGGCGGGCGGATATCGGCTTCGTACACATCGACGCCGTGCGCGCGCAGCTGCTTTTCCAGCTTCAGCAAGTGCCGGTATTGCTTGCAGTACAGGCCCAGTACGGGGCGATGATGAAAATCGCACAGCGACAGGGGGCGCAGCTCGGCATGGCGCTCGCCGCGCAGCAGCTGTTGCGCTTGTTCCTGCTGCTCCATGGGAAGGAAGGCGACCGCCGTCTGCACGGGCAGACGCACGTGGCGGGGGCCGGCGTCCGTTGCCAGCCAAAAATCGACTTCCGTGCCGGCGCTGGTGTCGCGCCAGTGGCGGGTCAGGATAAAACCCTGTGCGGGAGGGGGTGCTGTGCTGTCCATGCCTTCGTGTCCGTGTCGTGCCCGGATAGTGTGGCACCGGCCTGCACATTACAGCAAGCCGGTGCAGGGTGGGGGTGGTTGCGGCTATAATTTTCTGCATCGAAGACGATAACAAGAGCGCGTCGCGCCAATACCCTGGAGACAGCATGCAAGCAATGAGTTATGTACACGGCGCCCACGAGACGCCGTTGATCGGCGAAACGATAGGCGCTTACCTCGATGGTATTGCCGCCCGCTACGGCCAGCACGACGCCCTGATCGTGGCGCACCAGAACGTGCGCTGGACGTATGCCGAATTCCAGCAGCGCGTGCACCGTTTGGCCGCCGGCTTGCTGAAGCTGGGCTTGCAGCCGGGCGACAGAGTCGGCATCTGGTCGCAAAACTGCGCCGAATGGGTGCTGACGCAGTTCGCCACGGCGAAAGCCGGATTGATCATGGTCAACATCAACCCAGCGTACCGGCGCTCGGAACTCGAATACGTGCTCGACAAGGTGCAATGCAGCGCGCTGATCCTGTCGCCCAGCTTCAAGTCCAGCGACTACCTGGCCATCGTGCAGGACGTGGTGCCGGAAATCGCCCGTTCGCGTGCGGGCGCCCTGCAGTCGCCGCGCCTGCCGCAATTGCGCCACGTCATCCGCCTGGGCGCGGCCGCCACGCCAGGCATGCACAACTTTGACGCCTTGATGGAGGGTATCTCCGACGCCGACCTGGCGCACCTGGAAGAAGTCAGCGCCACCTTGCAGTTTGACGACGCCGTCAACATTCAGTTCACGTCCGGCACCACGGGCGCGCCGAAGGGCGCCACCTTGACGCACCACAATATCCTGAACAACGGTTTTTTCATCGGTGTAGCCATGCGCCTCACGCCACAGGACCGCTTGTGCATTCCCGTGCCCCTGTACCACTGCTTCGGCATGGTACTGGGCAACCTGGCCTGCGTCACGCATGGCGCAGCCATGGTGTTTCCCGGCGAAGGCTTCGATCCGAAAGCCGTGCTCGAGACCGTGCAGGCCGAACGCTGCACGGGCTTGCATGGCGTGCCCACCATGTTCATCGCCATCCTCGATCATCCTGATTTCAAGCAATACGATCTGTCGAATTTGCGCACCGGCATCATGGCCGGCTCGCCCTGCCCGATGGAAGTCATGACGCGCGTCATCGAGTTGATGCACATGGCGGAAATCACCATTGCGTATGGCATGACGGAAACGTCGCCCGTCAGCTTCCAGACTTCGATCGAAGACCCGCGTGAAATGCGCGTCTCGTCCATCGGCCGCGTTCATCCGCACCTGGAAGTGAAAATCATCGATGCGGAAGGGCGCATCGTGCCGCGCGGCGAAAAGGGCGAATTGCTCACGCGGGGCTATTCCGTGATGCAGGGCTACTGGGGCGACCCGGAAAAAACTGCTGAAGCCATCGACACGGCGCGCTGGATGCACACGGGCGACCTGGCCGTGATCGACGCGAGCGGCTTTTGCAGCATCGTCGGCCGCTCGAAAGACATGGTCATCCGTGGCGGCGAAAACATCTACCCGCGCGAAGTCGAGGAATTCCTGTACCGCCATCCAAGCGTGCTCGACGTGCAATGCGTGGGCGTGCCGGACGCCAAGTATGGCGAGGAGTTGTGCGCCTGCATCATCTTGCGTCCGGGCACGCAGGCCACCAGCGAGGATATCCGTGCCTTTTGTGACGGGCAGATCGCCTATTACAAGATTCCCCGCTATGTGCGCTTCGTCGAGGAGTTCCCCATGACGGTGACGGGCAAGATCCAGAAATACTTGCTGCGCCAGCAGGTGGCGACGGACCTGGGGCTGGGCACGGAATAAGGCATGGCATAAAAAAACACCGGGGCGCTGGCTGCGGCCCGGTGTTTTATCTGAAACGGTGTATGGCTTAAGCGGCCAGTTTGCGGCGGCGCAGGAAGCCCAGCAGACCCAGGCCGGCCAGCAGCATGGCGTAGGTGCCTGGTTCAGGCACGGCCGAGACGGTCACGGCACTGAAGCCGGCGCCCGTGATGGCCACTTGCGAATTCCATGCATTCTTGGCGCTGACGGAATTGGCGACCAGGGTGCCGTTCAGTTGACCCGTCCCTGTGAAGTCGCTCTGTGGCGCCAGGATGCTGCCCCAGATGCCCGTATCGAGGCTGGTGCTGGTGGCGTTGGAGAAGTTGAACAGGGTGCGCTCGGCAAAAGCGCTGAAGCTGCCGTAGCCGCCGGTCAGGTTGATCGTGCTGGCGCTATCGTTGATGATGATGTGGGCCGTGCTTTTCAGCGACGACAGGTCCAGCGTCAGGTTGTTCAGCGCCGACGAATCGATGTTGAAAATGTTCACGTCGGCGTTGATGTTGCCCACCAGCGTGTAGCCGCTGTTTTGCATGATCACGGTGCCCGTTGGCTGCAGTTTGGACACGTTATTCGACAGGGTGGTCAGCTGCTGTTTGGCGGCCGAGAAATCCAGGGTGGAGGAATTGCCCTTGCTGAAGGTGCCTGGAGTAAACCATTGTTGCGTGTTCAGGCTGGCGTTGTTGTTGCTGACGCCATACACGGCTGTGCCGTTGCCGCCGCCATTGCTGATCGAGCCCGAACCGATGTTCAGGTTGCCGCCGGCGACGATGGATGGCGCGCTGCTGCCTGGCTTGTTGTTCGTGCCCACCGAAAAGCTGCTCAGGTAAACGTCGCCGCCGCCAGCCAGGCGGCCGCCGATGCTGTGGAAGCCGCTGGCTGCATGATTGCCGATGTTGCCGAAGATCAGGGCCGAATAGCCATTTGCCGCGCCCAGGTCGACCACGGTCGCTTGTGCCGAGGCGCTGAAGGACAGGGCAAACAGGGCGGCGCTGATCAGCGGCAAGGTGCGGGTGGTAAATAATTTCATGGACAATCTCATAGTGAATTTGGGGACGAATAGGGCGGGAAAGCAAGACACCGCCATCGCGCAGCCAGCCATTATAATCTAAAAAACAAGTTTAGTTCAATTTATGTAATTAACTATATTTTAAGGCAACACTTTTCCTGTTGCTTGGACTTTCTTTGCGAACATGAAAAAACCGGGACTGGCCCGGTTTTTTTGCTATTTGACGCGCTGGTACAGGCGGAAACGTTCCACGTCATCCGTAGGGCGGCGCCCCTCCCACAGCTTGATCCAGTCCGCGCCGTGGTGCTCGGGCAGTTGTTCCTTGCTGTCGGGAACCTTGATGCTGTCTTGCAACAAGAACACATCGCATTGCTGCTGCCCCACGCTGGCAAACGGCAGGTGGCCGAAGTACGCGAACGAGGCGCGCTGTGCGGCGCCGACGTTGCTGTTGATGCACTTGCTGCCTGGTGGCAGGTGAACGGAAATCTGGTGCGCCACGCTGGCGTAGCTTTTGCTGTAGTTCAGCGGCGGCAGGAACAAGGTCATGATCAGCACCCAGATCAGGATCAGGCCGCCGGACGACAGGACCACGGCGCGCCACAGCACGGCCGGCTGGCGCGAAATGCGCCAGTGCACCAGCGCCACCCAGCCCGCGCTGGCGCAGGCGGCCACGAAAAAGGCCAGCAAGTCCAGTTCGGGCTTGAAGCCAGGCATGAGTTTCAGGGCGTTATGCGACAGTTTCGGCGGCCAGCCGGTCAGGATGGCGAACCAGAACAGCCACAGCGCGAGGGCGCAGATGGTCAGTACCATCACGGAGAACCAGTCGATGGCGTTGATGGCGCCCCGTTTCATGGTCAGCAAGCCAAACGCGGCCATTACGGCCAGCGGCGGCAGCAGCGGCAGCAGCTGGCTCGGGTCGGGGTCGGGATGGCACAGGCCCAGGATGGCCAGCATGGCAACAAAGGTCAGCGGCACGACGATGTGCAGCACGTGGTGCTGGCGGCGCCAGGCATACACGGCCCAGGCGGCGAAGGGCCACGCGGGCCAGAAGAACCAGATGCCGACACGCAAGAAATACTGCAGGCTTTTCAGGCTCGGAGCGCTGAACTGGCGGCAATTCCACTCCATCCACGTCTGCAACGGCGAATGACCGTAGGGCTGCAGAAGTTCGCCCGGCAGCAGCCAGACGAGGGTCAGCGCGGCGCCGATCAGGAGCGCCAGCGCCAGGTGGCGCATGCTGCGCAGCAGCGGCAGGCGCAGGAAGACGGTGCACAGCAGCAGGGCGATGCTCAGCGCTGCCGGCGTGATCCAGCCGCGCGCGAGGGTCAGGCCGCCCAGCGCCAGGCCCAGCAGGGCCGCATTGCGCATGGACGGGCCTTCCACATAGCGCACGGCGCGGTACAGCAGGTAGGCCATCAGGGACACGTACAGCGCTTCGGCCGTGATGTCGTGGCTGTGCTGCAGCAGTCCCAGGCAACCCAGGTAGATGAGCACGGCGGCATCGGCCAGGGTGCGGCCGAAATCGTCCGGCTCGGGTTGGCCGCCGAAGGCCAGGCGCAGGGGCTGGGCATCGTTGCGGCGGCCCAGGTTGAAGGCGGTGTACCAGACGGACAGGGTGCTGACGACGAAGATGCCGATGGTCGACATGCGCGCGCCGAAGACGTCGCCGTCGATCCAGCCGAACAGCTTGATGAAAATGGCGCCCAGCCAGAAGGCCAGCGGGCCTTCATCCGGCAGCGACAGGCCGGCCACGTTGGGCCACAGCCAGTCGTTCAGACCGCCATGCGCCATGGTCCACATGATGCCGAAACTGGCGGCATCATCGTTCTTCCACGGTTCGCGGCCGATCAGGCCAGGCAGGATGTACAGCAGGCCGAGTGCAAACAAGGCCCATCGTGGCAGCGCGAGTGTGGCAGCGGCGGGAAGGCGGACTGGCTTCATCGATAGTCGGTATCAGAAAATTGGCAAGACGCGACGAATGGCGTCGGGTATGCGCGAGTATAAAGTAAAGCGGCCAAAGACAAAAAAGGCAGCCGTAGCTGCCTTTTCTCTGGTAGCCGAAGCTGCCCTTTTTTGCCGCAAAGCGGCAAAAATCAGCCTGCTGCGACTGCGGTTTTCGAACCAACGGTACCGAATTTCTGACGGAACTTCTCGACGCGACCAGCGGTATCGACGATTTTGTGCTTGCCCGTGAAGAATGGGTGCGATTCAGCCGAAACCTCGATCTTCACCAGTGGGTATTCTTTACCGTCGTGGGTGATTTTTTCGCGGGTTTGGATGGTCGAGCGGGTAACGAATTTGAAATCGCACGACAGATCGTGGAAAACAACTTCGCGGTATTCTGGATGGGTATCGACTTTCATGGTCTTCTCTCTAGTTTGGTAGCCAAACAGCACTTCGTCGGTCGTCTTGCTTCTTGACCCGATTGCCGATCACTTGCCAGGGGTTAAAATAATGCAACCGTCGATTATATAGCGCTTTCCGGCTGCAGGCAATAAAAAAGCCGCTCAGGGAGCGGCTTTCGCATGATGATCAACGGAGGGCCGGGGTCAGACCCGTCGGGTCTGACCCCGAAAATCAGCCACCGCGTCTCATCATGTCGAAGAATTCGGCGTTGTTTTTGGTCGCCTTCATCTTGTCCAGAATGAATTCCATCGCCTCGATCTCGTCCATCGAGTACAGCAACTTGCGCAGGATCCAGATTTTTTGCAGCTCGTTCGGCTTGATCAGCAGTTCTTCGCGGCGGGTACCCGATTTGTTCAGGTTAATTGCCGGATAGACACGTTTCTCGGCCAGGCGGCGTTCCAGATGCACTTCCATGTTGCCGGTACCCTTGAATTCTTCAAAGATCACGTCATCCATGCGCGAACCCGTTTCGATCAGCGCCGTGGCGATGATGGTCAGCGAGCCGCCTTCTTCGATATTGCGCGCGGCGCCGAAGAAGCGTTTTGGACGTTGCAGCGCGTTCGCGTCGACACCACCGGTCAGTACCTTGCCCGAGGCAGGGATGACGGTGTTGTAGGCGCGTGCCAGGCGGGTGATCGAGTCGAGCAGGATCACCACGTCTTTTTTCATTTCGACCAGGCGCTTGGCTTTTTCCAGCACCATCTCGGCCACTTGCACGTGGCGCGTGGCCGGCTCGTCGAAGGTCGAGGCGACCACTTCGCCGCGTACCGAACGTTGCATTTCGGTAACTTCTTCCGGACGTTCGTCGATCAGCAGCACGATCAGTGTGATATCCGGGTGATTGGCCGTGATCGCATGCGCGATGTGCTGCAGGATCACGGATTTACCGGATTTCGGCGATGCCACCAGCAAGCCGCGCTGGCCTTTGCCGATCGGGGCGATCAGGTCGATGATGCGGCCGGTGATGTTTTCCTGGCCATTCATTTCACGTTCCAGGCGCAGCGGCTCGTTCGGGTGCAGCGGCGTCAGGTTTTCAAACAGAATGCGGTGTTTCGACATCTCCGGCGATTCGCCGTTGACCTTGTCGACTTTGACCAATGCGAAATAGCGTTCGCCATCTTTCGGGGTCCGTACCTCGCCCTCGATCGAATCGCCGGTGTGCAGATTGAAGCGGCGGATCTGCGAAGGAGAGATGTAAATGTCGTCGGTGGACGCCATGTAGCTGGCGTCAGGCGAGCGCAGGAAGCCGAAGCCGTCAGGCAGCACTTCCAGGGCGCCGTCGCCAAAAATCTGTTCGCCGGACTTGGCGCGTTTTTTCAGGATAGCGAACATCAGCTCCTGTTTGCGCAAGCGGGCTGCGTTGTCAATGTCAAGACCGATCGCCATCTCAAGCAGGGCGGATACGTGTAGGGCCTTTAGTTCGGATAAATGCATATGTGTTGAGTGTCCCGAGACGGGATGTAAAGGTAGGGGAGGGGACTGCGTGGCGTTGATTAATTATTGGGGAAGGCTGTGCACGAATGATGGCAAAGCCGCTTCCCGGTCGTTCCAGTCAGGCGGCGCTGCGGGCGCAGCGCTGCCTATCATACATTAAATGTTGCTGTCGACGAAAGCGGTCAACTGGCCCTTGGCCATGGCGCCCACTTTTTGAGCAGCTGCAACACCATCCTTGAACAGGATCAGGGTCGGGATGCCGCGGATGCCGAACTTGGCAGGCACTGCCTGGTTGGCGTCCACGTCCATCTTGGCGATCAGGATGCGGCCGTCGTATTCCTTGGCCACTTCTTCCAGGATAGGGGCGATAGCCTTGCAGGGACCGCACCATTCTGCCCAGAAGTCGACCAGCACTGGCAACTCGGATTTCAGGACGTCTGCTTCAAAAGATGCATCGCTAATGTGTTTGATATTTTCGCTCATATTTTCCTCAAATGAGGGTGGGATCAATAATGCCTGGGATTAACCATACGCTGGTTCGCCATCCATGCTTCCTGGAATGCAGCTAGCAGATGGGGGCAATGGGCACGAATTCAATATTCTTGGAAGGTGCGACCAGAGGTATGCAGGCGGGGATGGCTGAAATAATAACCCATTTTTTCAAAGCGTGGCGATTATTGCTGAAAAACTTGAGGCATATCGCCACCGCGCATGCCCGCAGGGCGGCAAAGCCGCATGCCTGCTGGCCCGCAGCGTCGTGTCCGCCCTCCCGGCCATCCTCCGCGCTCAGGCTTGTGCGCTGGCCAGACGGGCCGTGTGCTGCAGTTGCAAGTTCACCATGAGCTGTAATTCCGCGCTTTCCATCGGCTTGCGGAAGGTGCCTAATATATGCAGGCCATTGGCCACGGCCAGACGTTCGGCGGCCAGGCGCACGGCTGAATGCAGGCCTGACAGCAGGACCACGCCGCCACGGAAGCCGTTTTCAGCCGCCATGCGCAAGAATTCGATGCCGTCGATGTCGGGCATGGACAGGTCGCAGATCAGCAGGTCGGGCTGGTGCTGCTTCAGGGCAGCCAGCGCCTGTTCGCTGTGCGACTCGCAGCGGATGTCGAACTGGCCCATTTGCTCGAGCATGTCGCTGAGCACGTCGAGCATGAAAACGTCGTCGTCCAGCAGCAGCACGCGCAACGGCGCCAGGCCTGCTTCATTGTGTTCCCGGCTTGCTTGGTTTGATACAGTGTTCATCGTCATGTCTTTCTGTTGATATGCATCGCTGTCGATGCCGATACCTTGCCGCAACCCAATTTGGCGATAGCTAATCGTCATTGGCAAAGCTGGTGTTATTCATGATTTGTTCGGTAATCTGTTCCAGCAGGGGCCACAGGCGCGCGACGATGCGCTGTGCCCGCTCCGCCTCGTCGGCCGGTTCGCCCGGCGCCAGGGTTTCCAGGTTGTGGCACAGCTCGGCCAGCCCCAGCGCCCCCACCGTGCGCGCCGACGACTTGATGCGGTGCCCCAGTTCGCGCACCTGGTGCACGTCGCCGCGCGCCAGGGCCGCGTCGATGTCGCCAAAGCCATCCTGTGTGGTTTGCAGGAACTTGAAGGCGAATTTACGCACCTTTTCCGGGTTGTAGCCCAGCAACTTGGCCAGGATGGACAGGTCGATCACCTGCGGGTCGCCCGCCAGGGTGGTCTTGAAGGCGGGGGCGGCGCGGCCGCGCGCGGGTGGTGGTGGCGTCTCGCGCGCCGGCAGCCAGCTGGCGATGGTCTGGTACATCATGGCCGGCTGGATGGGCTTGGAAATGAAATCGTCCATGCCCGCTTCCAGGCAGCGCACGCGGTCTTCGCTGGTGGCAGTGGCCGTCATGGCCAGCACGCGCAGATGCGCCAGTTGCGGGTCGGCGCGGATGTGGCGCGTGGCTTGCAAGCCATCCATCAGCGGCATCTGCACGTCCATCAGCACGCAGTCGAACTGGGTCTGGCGCAGCAGGTCGAGCGCCTCTTCGCCATTGTTGGCCAGGCAGACGGAGGCGCCTGCTTCCTCCAGCAATTCCAGCGCCACTTGCTGGTTGAAGGTATTGTCTTCCACCAGCAGGATGCGCGCATGCTTGAGCGTGTGCATCACCAGGGCCGCGTCGGCGCTGGCGCGCATGGCCGCTGCCGTCTGTACCATGCTGTCGAGCATGGCGGGCGCGGCCTGGTCGGAAATGCCCAGGTTGGCCGTGAACCAGAAGGTGCTGCCGGCACCGGGACGGCTGTCGACGCCCACGTCGCCGCCCATCAGCTGCGCCAGCTGCTTGCAGATGGCCAGGCCCAGGCCCGTGCCGCCATATTCGCGCGTGGTGGAGGTGTCGGCTTGCTGGAAGGACTGGAACAATTTACTCATTTCATTCTGCGACAGGCCGATGCCGTGGTCGCACACTTCGAAGCGCACCAGGCAGTGCTTGGCGTCCGCCACCACCCTGCGCACTTTCACGGTAATGCTGCCCTGTTCGCTGAACTTGATGGCGTTATTGGCGTAGTTGATCAGTACTTGCCCCAGGCGCAGCGGGTCGCCCACCAGCACGGCCGGCAATTGCGGGTCGATTTCGAACAGCAGTTCCAGGTTCTTCCCGGCGGCGCGCGGCGCCACCACCGTCATCAGGGTTTGCACCACGTGGTCGAAATTGAAGTTGACGCGCTCGATTTCCAGCTTGCCCGCCTCGATCTTCGAGATGTCGAGGATATCGTCGATGATGCCCAGCAGGTGCTCGCCGGCAAAGCGGATTTTTTCCAGGTAGTCGCGCTGGCGCGGTTCCAGGTCCGTCTTCAGGGCCAGATACGCCATGCCGATCACGCCATTCATCGGCGTGCGGATTTCATGGCTCATGTTGGCGAGGAATTGTCCCTTCGCCAGGCTCGCTTCTTCGGCCACCTGCTTGGCCTGGTCGAGCTGCTCCGTGCGCTGCGCCACGCGCTCTTCCAGATGTTCATTGAGTTCGCGCAAGGCGCTCTCGCTGCGCTTGTGATATGTGATGTCCGTCAGGCTGGCCACCACCATGCCGACCTTGCCATACTCATCGCGGATGGCCTCGGTATTTACAGACAGCCACGACAGGCTACCGTCGGGCTGCTGCACGCCCATCAGCACGTCGCGCATGGCGACACCCGTCGACAGGGTGATGTGTACGGGATGGCTGCGCTGGTCGAAGGCGGAACCGTCTTCGCGGATGGCTTGCCACAGGCTGCGGTTGGCCTGACTGGCCGGACTGGCCGCCAGCATGCGCTCGGCTGCGGCGTTGCTTTCCAGTATGTGACCGTGGCTGTCCTGCACCACCAGGCCGTTGGTGACGGCGCCAAACACGGAGGCCATGCGCTGGCTGGAATTCGACAGCGCGATCGACGCCTGGCGCCGTTCCGTGATGTCGGTAATCATGGCCAGCGTGCCGCCCGGCTCGCCGTTGTCCGATTGAATACTGGTGCTCGACAGCAAGCCCCACAGGCTGGACAAGTCCTTGCGGAAGAAGCGGAAGTCAACCTGGTCCGGCTGGCTGGCGAAGCTGCCGTGGCTGGCCAGGCGGCGCTGCATCAGCAACTGGCTGTCGCGGTCCATGAAGTCGAGCATGGGACGGTTCAGCATTTCCTGCACCGTATAGCCGAGCATGTGCGCCATCTTCGGGTTGACGAAGGTGGTTTTGCCGTCCGCATCCGTCATCCAGATGCCTTCGGCAGCCGTCTGCACGATCAGGCGGTAGCGCTCCGAACTGGCGTGCAAGGCTTCTTCGGCGCGCTGGCGCTGCGTCATGTCGCGCAGCGAGACGATGGAAAATACTTGCCCGGCCATGCGCAGCGGCGACAGGCTGACCTTGGCGGGGAAGTGCGTACCGTCGCGGCGGCGCGCCAGCATCACCCGGCCCGGCAGGCTGTGCCGCGCTTGCGGGTCGCCCACGGAGTGGCTGGCCGTGCTTTCCGGTACCAGTTGTTCCAGCGACATGCCCGTCAATTCGGCCAGCGGATAGCCGAAACAGCGTGCGCCGATCTGATTCGCGTAATGCACCTTGCCCTCGACATCGGCCACCAGCATGGCTTCGGGTGCCGCTTCCAGCATCGAACGCATGCGCGATTGCTCGTCCTGCTTGCGTTCGCTGATATCGCAGACGATGCCGCTGGCCTGCGTGGCGGCGCCATCCGAGGCACGCGACAGCACGGCGCCGCGTGCCAGCAGCCAGCGCCAGTGGCCGTCGCTGTGGCGCAAACGGAATTCGCAATTGAAGGTGCCGGGCGCCTGGCCGTCTAGCTGCTGGCGAAATGCAAGACTCAGGCGCGCGCGGTCATCCCGGTGCACTTCGGCCAGCCAGTCGGATAGTGCATGCTCGAGCCTGGCGCTCTTGTCGCCCAGCACGTCCTGGTACTGGGGCGCGAATTGCAGCCGGTCGGACTGGCGGCGCCA
This sequence comes from Janthinobacterium lyxosi, assembly GCF_051380665.1. Taxonomy (NCBI): domain Bacteria; kingdom Pseudomonadati; phylum Pseudomonadota; class Betaproteobacteria; order Burkholderiales; family Oxalobacteraceae; genus Janthinobacterium; species Janthinobacterium lyxosi. Next base: position 168,751 of record NZ_JBNYXM010000010.1, on the reverse strand, counting down.
GGTCCAGCCAGCCAGGGCGGCGCCGCGCAAGGCTCGCCCGGCATCCTGTTCGGCCAGGGCCTGCGCGGGCAGGAGCAGGCGGCGCAACTGTTGCCGCAGCCGCCAGGCTTGCCAGCAAGCCAGTCCCGCCAGGGCGGTGGCGCTGGCGGCAGCGTACGGCCACAGCGATGTCGGCGCCATGCCGTGCGCCGCCGCCTGCACCGGCAGGGAGAGTGCCATGCCTGCCACCAGCATCGTACGAGCGAGCCGGCGCAGCGCAGGGCGCCGTCGGCGTGGTGCGCTGAAACTCGTGTGGCTGCAATACGACAAATGCATCCCTTTCTGGGGCGTGATTGGACTGGGCTGGCAGTGCATGAGACGCGCTCATATAAACGCCTGCGGCGCTTTCTGGCGGCAACTATAGCATCGAATATTTAGTCGGAGTATTTAAGTTCTGAAACGGCCAAAACGGAATTTTTTTTGCCCCGGAATGGCTGTTTTTTTCGCGATTTGGTGAGAATTCGTGAGAAAGTTTGCGCGAAATCGTGCTACTCAATTGCGGCATTGGTCCTACGTGAAGCTGCCGGCGAACTGATAGCGGTGTCCTGGATGCCACATGGTGGCGATCGAGGCGATCTTGCCGCCCGAGCGTGTCTGGCGGCGCAGCACCAGGCAAGGCTGTTTGGTGTCGATGGCCAGCATTTCGGCGATGTCGCGCGGTGCCGACAGCGCTTCAATACTGTAGGTGGCGCCTTGCAAGGGGGCGGCAGCCATCAGGTATTCGTTCGGCGTGATGCTGGAAAAATCCTGCGTCATGTAGTCGGGCGCGCACTCGGGATTGACCCAGCGGTCTTCCACCTGGATCGGCACGCCGTTTTCAAAATGCACGATCAGCGAATGAAACAGCGGGTGTTCCGGCGGCAAGCCGAATTGCTTGGCCAGCAAATCGGACGCCTTGGTGCGTTCGAGCAATTGCAAGCTGCTGCGGTGGATATGCCCGCGCGCGCGCACTTCATCGGCGATACTCTTGATTTCCAACAAGGTCGCCTGGTATTTTTGCTGCGCCACATAGGTGCCGGAACCCTGGCGCCGCGTCAGCACCTGCTCGCTGGTCAGTTCGCGCACGGCGCGGTTGACCGTCATGCGCGAGACGCCGAATTGCTTCACCAATGCTTGCTCGGAGGGAATCACGTCGCCTTCCTTCCAGCGTCCGGCAGCGATGCCAGCCAGCAGAAAATCCTTGATGCGCTGGAAAATGGGCGTATTTTCCTGGGTAGTATGATCGTCCAATGCGGTTTCTCCGGGGCGCGGGCAGGGCGCGCCGCCGGCTGGAGGCGCGATGGCCGATTTTAGCACCGAGCACGATGCCTGCCGCCAGGCTTTTTTTTGAATTCAAAAGCAAGCACCGGAGTGCGGCGCCCATTGGCGCTGGCTATGCTGGCGACTTACTATTGACCTGTACGGAGTTCGCCATGGAACACGCTTACCTGACCGACGATGAACGCTGGGATGCCCTGCAGCGGCGCGCGCCCGACGCCGACGGCGTTTTTTATTACTCGGTGCGCACGACGGGTGTGTATTGCCGTCCTTCCTGCGCGGCGCGCGCCGCCTTGCGCGGCAACGTGGCTTTCCACGTCAGCTGCGAGCAAGCGGAAGCGGCCGGCTTTCGTCCCTGCCTGCGCTGCAAGCCCAACTTGCCGCCGCTGGCCCAGCGCCAGGCGGCCATCGTGGCCGATATCTGCCGTTTGATCGATGCCAGCGACGAGCTGCCTGAGCTGGACAGCCTTGCTAGGGCCGCCGGCATGAGCCGCTTTCACTTTCACCGCGTCTTCAAGGCGCACACGGGCATTACGCCGAAAGCCTATGCGGCGGCGCGGCGCGGCGAGCGCCTGAAGGCCGGCTTGCAGGGCGCGGCGAACGTCACCGAGACCCTGTACGCGGCCGGTTTCAATTCCAGCGGCCGCCTGTACGCCGCCACGCCGGGTTTGCTGGGCATGACGCCGGGCGCGTTTCGCGCCGGCGGCAGCGGCGCCGTGATCCGTTTCGCCATCGGCGCCTGTTCGCTGGGCGCCATCCTGGTGGCCAGCACGGACAAGGGCATTTGCGCCATTTTGATCGATGATGACCCGGAAGTGCTGCTGCGCGACTTGCAGGACCGTTTTCCGCAAGCCGAACTGCGTGGCGCGGAAGCCGAATACGAACAGACGGTGGCGCAGGTGGTGGGCCTGGTCGAGGCACCCGCGATCGGCCTGGACTTGCCGCTCGACGTGCGCGGCACCGTGTTCCAGCAGCGCGTGTGGCAAGCCTTGCGCGAGATTCCCGCCGGCAGCACGGTCAGCTATGCCGAGCTGGCGCGGCGCATCGGCGCCCCGCAAGGCGCGCGCGCCGTGGCGGGCGCCTGCGCCGCCAATGCCCTGGCCGTCGCCATTCCCTGCCACAGGGTGGTGCGCAACGATGGCGCGCTGTCCGGCTACCGCTGGGGCGTGGAGCGCAAGCAGGCGCTGCTGGAGCGCGAGGGGGAACGGTGAGGACGCTGGACTGGCGCCAGATCGAGGATGCGCTGAATGCGCATGGCTGCGCCGTCGTGCCTGGCTTGCTGAGTGCGGATGCCTGCGCGGCGCTGGCGGCGCAGTATGACGATGCAGCGCGTTTTCGCAGCAAGGTAGTGATGCAGCGCCATGGTTTTGGACAGGGCGAGTACCAGTACTGGGCCTATCCGCTGCCCGACATCGTGGCCGCCTTGCGCGAACAGCTGTACGGCCCGCTGGCGGCCATCGCCAACCGCTGGCACGCTGCCATGGGCCTCGATAGCCGCTTTCCCGTGGCGCATGGGGATTTCCTCGCGCGCTGCCATGCCGCCGGGCAAACCCGACCCACGCCTCTGCTACTGCGCTACCGCGAAGGCGATTACAACTGCCTGCACCAGGACTTGTATGGCGAGCACGTGTTTCCGCTGCAACTGGCCGTGCTGCTGTCGCGCCCGCAAGACGATTTCACGGGCGGCGAATTCGTGCTGACGGAGCAGCGCCCGCGCATGCAGTCGCGCCTGGAGGTCGTGCCGCTGGCGCAGGGCGACGCCGTCCTCTTTCCCGTCGCGCAGCGCCCCGTCAACGGCACGCGCGGCAGCTACCGCGTCAACATGCGCCACGGCGTGTCGCGCCTGCGTTCGGGCTTGCGCCACACCCTGGGCATCATTTTTCACGATGCGAGCTGAAGAGTAGCTGCGACGCTTGAGTTTCCAGGATTACATGGCATGATGGCTCTTCTTGTCACTCTTTCATTTCTGCCATGTCCGCGTTGCTCCGCCTGTTATGCCTGTTGACCATTTTCCTGTTGCCCGCAGCCCATGCGGACGATGGCGTGCCCGCGCTCGTTGCGGAAGCCGCGTCCGTCATGGCGCCGTCGCCAGCCGCCGCGGCCAGGACGGCACCGTTGATGTTTGCCAACCGCAAGGTATTCGTCTTCCGCGCCGCGCTGGCCGGCTATCCGCCCGATGAACGGGCCATCGGCGCGCAGCGCCGCCTGGAAAGCGTGCTGGCGAAAAACGGACGCATGCAGACGAGCACGCGCATGATTCCCGAAGGCACGCAAGTGTTGCTCGATGGCGTGCAACTGTTCGTCGTCGTGCCTGGCGACGTCAACCAGCTGGCCGGCGATACGACGGAAAGCGTGGCCAAGGTGGCAGCCGAAGAATTGAGCAAGGCCCTGCTCGATTACCGCGAACAGAACAGCTGGCGCTACCTGGCGATCGCCGCCGCCGTCTGCGCGGCCGCCACCCTCGTGTTCTGGCTGGTGTGGCTGGGCCTGACACGCTTTTACCACTGGGCCAAGCGCCGCAGCGGCATCTTGCTGGCCTCGCGCCTGCGCGACGTGCGCCTGAAAAACGTGCGCGTGCTCGACGCCGAGCACTACATCGCCTTTGCCTACCAATTGCTCAGCGCCGTGCTGTGGGGCTTGCGCCTGATGGCCACGTATCTGTGGGCTGCCTTCGTGCTGGGCCGCCTGCCCTACACGCGTGCCTGGGGCGAAAGCCTGAACGGTTACCTGTTCGACGTGGCGGCCGACGTCTTCCACGCCATCATCGGCGCCTTGCCGGGGCTGGTGCTGGTGTGCGTGATCTTCGCCATCGCGCGCCTGATCGCCGCCACGGCCGCCTCGCTGTTCAAGCGCGTGGAAAGCGGAGAATTGCAAATCGGCTGGCTCGACAAGGACACGGCCCTGCCCACGCGCCGCATCGCCAGCGTGGTGATCTGGCTGTTCGCGCTGGCCATGGCGTATCCGTATTTGCCCGGTTCGCACACGGCCGCCTTCCAGGGCCTGTCCGTGCTGGTGGGCCTGATGGTGTCGATCGGCGCGTCGAGCATCGTGGGCCAGGGCGCCAGCGGCCTGATCCTGATGTACACGCGCGCCTTGCGCAAGGGAGAATATGTGCGCGTGGGCGATAGCGAAGGCACGGTGGTCGATGTGGGCATGTTCGAGACGCGCCTGCGCACGGGCCTGGGTGAAGAAGTGGCCTTGCCGAACGCCTGGGTGATGTCGCAAACGACGAAGAACTATTCGCGCGCCCAACCCGGCGGCGGCTTCGTGCTCGACTCCACCGTCACCATCGGCTACGCCACGCCATGGCGGCAAGTGCACGCCATGCTGGAACTGGCCGCGTCGCGCACGACAGAACTGTCGACCACGCCGAAACCGTACGTGATGCAGCTGGCCCTGCAAGATTACTACGTGCAATACCGCCTGGTCGCCTACGCCAGCGCCGAAGTCCCCCGCCAGCGCGCCGAAGTGCTGAACCGCTTGCACCAGAACATCATCGACGTCTTCAACGAATTCGACGTGCAGATCACTTCGCCGCATTATATTGACGACCCGAAAGAATCGCACGTGGTGCCGCCCGGTGAATGGTTCCGGGCGCCGGCGAAGCGGGCCGAGGAATCGAGCCAAGTGCCTGCGGCCAAGCCTTGAACGCCGCGTGATTCCTGGCCGTTCTATGGCCACCTGGGCTTCGTGCAGGCGGGGCGCTATGCGGAAGCCGTCACTGTTTGCGACTACTGGCTGATGCTGCGGCAAACTTCTGCTGCCTGATTGACCATTTTGCCAATTTCTATACACTCGTCTTTTCGTTCATTGACTTAAAAGACCTGGAGATGGAAATGCCGACCCCGCAATTGCGCCGTACCCTGCTTGTTCTCGCCTGCCTGGGCACCCTGACCCACGCCTACGCCCGTGCCGACACGGTCATCGACAATGCCAACGGCTACACGCTCGACGCGGCGGGCAAGGTGCTGCGCTTCACGGCGCTGGCGTTTGACGACGCGGGCAAGCTGCTCGCCGTCGGCAGCGCCGCGCAGGTAAAGCGCAAGGCAGCGAAAGGCGCCACCCATGTCGACGTGCAGGGGAAAACCGTGCTGCCTGGCCTGATCGACGCGCATGGCCACGTGTTCGGCCTGGGGACGATTGCCAGCGGCGTGATGCTGTACGGTTCCGCATCGCTGCCGGCCGCCGTGCAGGCCGTGGGCGACTTCGCCCGTGCGCATCCGGAACGCAGCTGGGTGATCGGCAATGGCTGGAACCAGGAAATCTGGAAGCTGGGCCGCTTTCCCACGGCGGCAGAACTCGATGCGGCCGAAAGCGCGCGCCCCGTGTGGCTGCGCCGGGTCGATGGCCACGCTGGCTGGGCCAACAGCCGCGCGTTGGCGCTGGCCGGCATCACGCGCGCCACACAAGACCCCGCAGGCGGCAAGATCGAACGGGATGCGGATGGCAATGCCACCGGCGTGCTGGTCGATAACGCCATGGACTTGATGGATGCCGTGCTGCCCAAGCCGGGCGACGTGGAAAACCGCGCCGCCCTCGATGGCGCGCTGGCGCAGCTGTCGCAAGTGGGCCTGACCAGCGTGCACGATGCGGGCATCGGTCAGATGCAGGACCGGCTGTTCCGCGACTATGCGGACCACGGCAAGCTGACGGTGCGCGTGTACGGCATGATTGCCGACACCACGGAAGATTTCGACGCGCTGTCAAAAAATGGTCCCCTGAACAGCTACGCGCGCGACATGTACGCCTTGCGCGCTGTCAAACTGTTGTCTGACGGCGCCCTGGGCAGCCGCGGCGCGGCCCTGCTGGCGCCGTACAGCGACGATCCGACCACCAGCGGCCTGCTGTTCTACCCGGACGGCGCCATGCGCGCGAAGATGGAAAAAGCCATGCGCGCCGGCTACCAGGTGAATGTGCACGCCATCGGCGACGCGGGCAACCATCAGATTCTCGACGGCTACCAAGCCTTGACCGCGCAATACCGCAGCGTGGGCCTGCGCCACCGCATGGAGCATGCGCAGGTGGTGCAGCTGTCCGATATTCCCCGCTTCAAGACCTTGGGCATCGTGCCGTCGATGCAGCCCACGCACGCCACGTCCGACCAGAACATGGCGGAGCAGCGCGTGGGCCACGAGCGCATCAAGGGCGCTTATGCGTGGCGCACCTTCCTCAAGCAGGGTTCGCGCATCGCCTGCGGATCGGACTTCCCCATCGAGTCGCCGAATCCGTTCGAGGGCATCCACGCGGCCGTCACGCGGCAAAATAGCGAAGGATTCCCGGCCGGCGGCTGGTATCCGCAGCAAGCCATGACGGTGAGCGAGGCGCTGCGCTGCTTCACGCTGGACGCGGCCTGGGCGGCGCACCAGGAAACGGTCATCGGCACCTTGGAAGCGGGAAAATGGGCGGACTTCATCGTTGTCGACCAGGATCTGTTCAAGGTGGCGCCGACCGCCATCGGCAAGACGCAGGTGCTGCAGACGTGGGTGGCGGGCCGGCGCGTGTTCGAGAAAAAATAGGCGGTGGAGGTTGGCAAAATCGCTTGCAAAAACCTGTTGACTTGGTTGTATAGACAACCTATGCTGGGAGTATCAGAGCGGGCCAAGTACCGGGCCAAGTATGCCCGCTCGCACCCTACGAGGAGACAGCATGAACAGCACAATGGACACCGATCCACGCTTTGATGCCAGCCGTACCATCCGCGCCCCGCGCGGCACGGTCATGGCTTGCAAGAGTTGGCAGGCCGAAGCGGCCTACCGCATGTTGCAAAACAACCTGGACCCGGAAGTGGCGGAAAATCCGCAGCACCTGGTCGTCTACGGCGGCATCGGCCGCGCGGCCCGCAACTGGGCCTGCTTCGACCAGATCCTCGCCTCGCTGCGCGAGCTGGAAGATGACCAGACCCTGCTGATCCAGTCCGGCAAGCCGGTGGGAGTCTTCCAGACGCACGCGGACGCGCCGCGCGTGCTGATCGCCAACTCCAACCTGGTGCCGAAATGGGCCAACTGGGAACACTTCAACGAACTCGATCGGCAAGGCCTGTTCATGTACGGCCAGATGACGGCCGGCAGCTGGATTTACATCGGCACGCAGGGCATCGTGCAGGGCACGTATGAAACCTTCGCCGAGGCCGGACGCCAGCATTTTGGCGGCGACTGGGGCGGGCGCTGGATTTTGACGGCGGGCCTGGGTGGCATGGGCGGCGCGCAGCCGCTGGCCGCCACCATGGCGGGCGCTGTCTCGCTCAATATCGAATGCCAGCAAAGCAGCATCGACTTCCGTTTGCGCACGCGCTACCTGGACAAGCAGGCGGCCAGCCTGGACGAAGCCCTGGAACTGGTCAAGTACCACACGGAGCGCAAGGAAGCCATTTCCATTGGCCTTCTGGGCAACGCGGCCGAAGTGCTGCCGGAACTGGTGCGCCGCGCGAAAGCGGGCGGCCTTGTGCCGGACCTGGTGACGGACCAGACCTCCGCGCACGACTTGGTCAACGGCTATCTGCCGCGCGGCTGGAGCGTGTCGGACTGGAAGGCGGCGCAGCAGGACCCGCAGCGCCATGCGCGCCTGACGGTGGCGGCCGCCGATTCCTGCGCCGCCCATGTGCAAGCCATGCTCGATTTCCACGCCATGGGCGTGCACACTGTCGATTACGGCAACAACATCCGCCAGGTGGCGTTCGACCAGGGCGTACAAAATGCCTTCGACTTCCCCGGTTTCGTGCCCGCCTACATACGCCCGCAATTTTGCGAAGGGCGGGGCCCGTTCCGCTGGGTGGCCCTGTCGGGCGACCCGGAAGACATCTATAAAACGGATGCGAAGATCAAGGAGCTGTTCCCGCACCACAAGCAGGTGCACCACTGGCTGGACATGGCGCGCGAGCGCATCGCCTTCCAGGGCCTGCCGGCGCGCATCTGCTGGCTGGGACTGGGCGAGCGCCATATCGCCGGCCTGGCCTTCAACGAGATGGTGCGCACGGGCGAACTGAAGGCGCCCATCGTCATCGGCCGCGACCACCTCGATACGGGGTCCGTCGCCAGCCCGAACCGCGAGACGGAAAGCATGAAGGACGGCACGGACGCCGTCTCCGACTGGCCACTGCTCAACGCCATGCTGAACACGGCCGGCGGCGCCACCTGGGTTTCGCTGCACCATGGAGGCGGCGTGGGAATGGGGTATTCTCAGCATGCGGGCATGGTCATCGTGGCCGACGGCACGGACAGCGCGGCGAAACGCCTGGCGCGCGTGCTGGTTAACGACAGCGGCTCGGGCGTGATGCGCCATGCCGATGCCGGCTATGAAACAGCGGCCGCCTGCGCCAAGCGCAACGGCCTGATTCTTCCAATGCTTCCTTGAGACCTTGACTCGAATGACTATGACACAGCATGCCAAAAGTTGGACCCTGAAACCGGGCGCGATGACCCTGGCCGACCTGCGCGCCGTCTGGGCCGCACCCGCGAAACTGATCCTCGCCGCCGAGGCGTATCCCGTCATCGAGGCGTCGGCCGCCGCCGTGCAAGCCATCGTCGCCAAGGGCGATGCGGCCTACGGCATCAACACGGGCTTCGGCCTGCTCGCCAAGACGCGCATCCCCGATGAAAAGCTCGAGCAATTGCAGCGCAACCTGATCCTGTCGCACTCCGTCGGCACGGGCGAGCTGCTGTCGGACGCCGTCGTGCGCCTGATCATGCTGATGAAGATCGGCAGCCTGGCGCGCGGCTTTTCCGGCGTGCGCCCGTTGATCGTCGATACCCTGATCGCCCTGTACAACGCGGGCATCATGCCGGCCATTCCCGCCAAGGGTTCCGTCGGCGCCTCAGGCGACCTGGCGCCCCTGTCGCACATGACCCTGGCCATGCTGGGCGTGGGCGAGGTGCGCGTCAACGGCGAATTGATGCCTGCCCCCGAGGCACTGGCGCAGGCGGGCATCGCGCCCGTCGTGCTGGCGGCAAAAGAGGGCCTGGCGCTGATCAACGGCACGCAAGTGTCGAACGCGCTGACGCTGCATGGCTTGTTCATGGCCGAGCGCCTGCTGGAAGCGGCCATGGTCACGGGCGCGCTGTCGCTCGATGCGGCCAAGGGCAGCGACTCGCCGTTCGATGCGCGCGTGCATGCCGTGCGCGGACAGCCGGGGCAAATCCTGGCCGCGCAGATGTACCGCCAACTGGTGGCGCACAGCGCGATACGCGCCTCGCACCTGGAAGGCGACGAGCGCGTGCAAGACCCGTACAGCCTGCGCTGCCAGCCGCAAGTCATGGGCGCCTGCCTGGACCTGATCGGCAATGTGGGGCGTACCCTGCTGATCGAAGCCAATGCAGTCACGGACAACCCGCTGATCTTCCAGGATGGTCCCGACGGGCAGGCGGAAATCGTCTCGGGCGGCAATTTTCATGCCGAACCGGTGGCCTTTGCCGCCGACACCCTGGCGCTGGCGATCGCCGAAATCGGCGCGCTGGCCGAGCGCCGCATCGCGCTGCTGATCGACGCCACGCTTTCCGGCTTGCCACCGTTCCTGGTGCGCGACCCCGGCGTTAATTCCGGCTTCATGATCGCCCACGTGACGGCTGCCGCGCTGGCGTCGGAAAACAAGTCGCTTGCGCATCCGGCCAGCGTCGACAGCCTGCCGACGTCCGCCAACCAGGAAGACCACGTGAGCATGGCCACGTTTGCCGGGCGCCGCCTGGACGACATGGCGCACAACACTGCAGTCATCGTCGGCATCGAGCTGCTGGCCGCCGCGCAGGGCATCGATTTCCACCGCCCGCTGAAAACCTCGCCGCACCTGGAGCACGTGCATCACCAGTTGCGCCAGAAGGTGCCGTTCTTCGACGCCGACCGCTTCTTCGCGCCCGATATCGAAGCGGCCAAGCAGATGGTCTTGCGCGGTGAATTGAGCAGCACTTGCAAGAATTTGTTCGCCCCGCTGTACGCTTGAACAGGCGCAAGGAGACAAGCATGGATTTTCGCTTCAACGAAGGCAGCATCCCGCTGCTGGTGTCGATGCCCCACGTGGGCACCGACATACCCGACGATATCGCCGCGCGCATGACGCCGGAGGCCTTGATCAAAGCCGATACGGACTGGCATTTGCGCGAGCTGTATGGTTTTTTGCAGGAGATGGATGCGTCCGTGCTGTCGGCGCGCTGGTCGCGCTACAGCATCGACTTGAACCGCCCGCAGGAAGACACGAATCTGTATCCGGGCCAGGATACGACGGGCTTGCTGCCCAACGATACCTTTCACCGCGAGCCGCTGTACCTGCCGGGCCGCGAACCCGATTCGGCCGACGTGCAGCAGCGATTGCAGCGCTACTGGACGCCGTACCACTGGCAGCTGCGCGCGGAACTGGACCGGTTGCTGCGCGTGCATGGCGCCGTGGTGCTGTGGGATGCCCATTCCATCGCCTCGCGCGTGCCGCGCTTCTTTGACGGCAAGCTGCCCGACCTGAACTTCGGCACGGCCGATGGCGCCAGCTGCGATAGCGGCCTGACCTCCGCCGTGGTCGATATCGCGCACGCGCAGGATGAATTTACCGTGGCGCTGAATGGCCGCTTCAAGGGCGGGCATATCACGCGCCATTATGGACAGCCGGCAGGCCGCGTGCATGCGATCCAGCTGGAGATGTGTCAATGCCTGTACATGGATGAAGCGATGCCGTTCGGCTACCGGCCCGACCTGGCCGCGCAAGTGCAGCCGCTGCTGCGCCAGATGATGGAAGCGGCCGTGGCATGGGTGGCGCGTTGAGCGGCTGTTTGTTTGCGCGCCACGCGCTGCTGCCGCAGGGCTGGCGCCGCGACGTGCTGCTAGAGTGGGATGCGGCCGGCGACTTGACGCACATCCAGGAGGAGGCAGCTCCACCGCCTGGCGTGGAAGTGGCGCAATATGTCTTGCCCGGCATGGTCAACCTGCATTCGCATGCCTTCCAGCGGGCGCTGGGCGGCATGACGGAACGGGCCGGCGAGGTAACCGCCGATGCGCCGGACAGCTTCTGGACCTGGCGCGAACTGATGTACCGCTTCGCGCGCCACATCACGCCGGAGCAGATGGAAAGCATCGCCGCGCAGCTGTTTGCGGAATGCCTGCGTCATGGCTACACGGCTGTCTGCGAATTCCACTACCTGCAGCGCGATGCGGCCGGTGCGCTATATGCGCGCCCCGCCGAAACGGCCGAACGGGTACTGGCCGCGGCGCGCATCAGCGGCATCGGCATGACGATGTTGCCCGTGCTGTACAGCCATGCGGGCTTCGGCGAACAACCGTTGAAAGCGGAGCAGGCGCGCTTCCGCACCAATGCGGATGATGTCTTGCGCATCATCGAGGCGCTGGCGCCGCAGCGCTGCGGGCAGGTGGAGGTGGGCTTCGCGCCCCACTCGCTGCGCGCGGCCGGCGTGGCGCAGATCCGCGCAGTGGCGCAAGCGCTGCCGCCACTGCGTCCCATTCACATTCACATCGCCGAGCAGCAGGGCGAAGTGCGCCAATGCCTCGATGCCAGCGGCCGGCGCCCGGTGCAGTATCTGTACGATCAGGTCGATGTCGACGCGCGCTGGTGCCTCGTGCATGCCACGCATGTGCTGCCCGACGAGGTGGCGCTGATGGCTGCCAGCGGCGCCGTGGCGGGCCTGTGCCCGACGACGGAGGCGAACCTGGGCGATGGCCTGTTCCCGCTGGCCGAATTCATCGCCGCCGGCGGGCGCTTCGGCGTCGGCAGCGACAGCCATGTATCGCAGTCGCCTGTCGAGGAATTGCGCTGGCTTGAATACGGCCAGCGCTTGCAGCGCCAGCAGCGCAATGTCGCCGCCACGCCCGATGAACGCCATGTGGGCGACTACCTGTGGCAGGCGGCCTTGCGAGGCGGCGCGCAGGCGTCCGGACGCAAGCTGGGCGCGCTGGCGCAGGGCAGCCGCGCCGACTTGCTGGTGCTCGACGAGACGCATGTGAACTTGTGCGGCGTGGCCATAGCCGATGTGCTGGGCAGTTTTCTCTTCTGCGGCAACGACAACCTGGTGCGCGACGTGTTGTGTGGCGGCCAGTGGCAGGTGCGCGGTGGGCACCATTTGGCGCAGGACGCCATCGCCACCGCTTACAAGCGCACGCTGGCGCAACTGAGGGCGCTCTGATGGCGACCTTCATCCCGCATGAATACCTGCGCGCCGCGCCGTGGAAAAATGGCGGCGGCAGCACGACGGAAATCGCCATTGCTCCCCTGGACGCCGGCTTCGACAACTTCGACTGGCGTATCAGCCTGGCGACAATCACGGCCAGCGGCCCGTTTTCCAGCTTTCCCGGTATCGACCGCAGCCTGATGCTGGTCGATGGCGACAGCGTGCAGCTGACGCTCGACGGCACGCGCAAGGTAGTCTTGACCGCTGCGCAGCCCATGCTGTGGTTTCCCGGCGAAGCGGACGTCGTCGCGCAAGTCAAGGGGCCGACGACGGATTTCAATGTGATGACGCGGCGCGACCGCTGCCGTCACCAGCTGGAAAAAATCACGGCGCCGGGCAAGCTGGCGCGGCGCAGCGCGGCGACCCTGCTGTTTGTCGCCGGCGATGGTGCCGTGCTGGCGCGTGGCGATGACCAGCAGTTCGCGCTGGCCCGCTACGACGCCCTGCTGCTGGACGCCGACGATGCGCAGGAATGGCGGTTGGACGCCTTGCAGCGCACGGCCGTGTTCCGCGTCGACCTTTTCATCTAGGAAGGAAAAGACATGCAAGACTGGGACCTGGTCATCCACAACGTTCACCTGGCCACCATGGAGCACGGCTATGGCGAACTGCTGGACGCGGCCATCGCCGTCAAGGATGGCCGCATCGCCTGGTTCGGCCCCGGCGACGAGCTGCCGGCCAGCGGTGCGGTCTTGCTCGATGGCCAGGGCTGCTGGCTGACGCCCGGCCTGATCGACTGCCATACGCACATCGTCCACGCGGGCAACCGCAGCGACGAATTCGAGGCGCGCCTGAATGGCGCCAGCTATGAAGAGATCAGCCGCGCCGGCGGCGGCATCATGTCCACCGTGCGCGCCACGCGCGCGGCCAGCGACGAGGAATTGCTGCGACAAAGCCTGCCCCGCGTGCTGGCGCTGCTGGCCGAGGGCGTGACCACGCTGGAGATCAAGTCCGGCTACGGCCTGGCTGCGGACAGCGAGGCGAAGATGCTGCGCGTGGCGCGCAGGATAGGGAAACAGCTGCCGGTCACTGTGCGCACCACGTTTCTCGGCGCGCACGCGCTGCCGCCCGAATATGCGGGCCAGCCCGACGCGTATATCGACCTGCTGTGCGCGCAGATGCTGCCCAAGCTGGCTGGCGACGGCCTGGTCGACGCCGTCGACGCGTTCTGCGAGCGCATCGGCTTTACGCCGGCGCAAACGCAGCGCGTGTTCGAGGCGGCGCGAGGCTTGGGCCTGCCCGTCAAATTGCATGCGGAGCAGCTGTCGGACCTGGGCGGCGCGGCCCTGGCGGCCCGCTACGGCGGCCTGTCGGCCGACCATCTGGAATTCCTGTCGGAAGAGGGCATTGCCGCCATGGCAGAACATGGCACGGTGGCCGTGCTGCTGCCGGGCGCGTATTATTTTTTGCGCGAGACGCAGCAGCCGCCTGTTGCGGCATTGCGCGCGGCGGGCGTGCCGATGGCCGTGTCCACCGATTGCAACCCGGGCACCTCGCCCATGACGTCCCTGCTGCTGGCGATGAACATGGCGTGCACCCTGTGGCGCTTCACGCCGCAGGAAGCGCTGGCCGGCTGCACGCTCCATGCGGCGCGCGCGCTGGGCCTGCAACGTGAAACGGGCAGCCTGGTGGTGGGCAAACGCGCCGATTTCGCCCTGTGGCGCATCGCGCGTCCGGCCGACCTGGCGTATGCGCTGGGCCTGAACCCGTGCGCGGGCGTGGTGCATGGCGGTGTCTGGCGCGCGCCGGTGGTAAGCTTGCCGGATTGATCATCCGTCCTGGAGCGCCGCGTGCGTGTTGTTTACCTGCTGTTGTTGCTTGTCTTCACCGCCGCGCCCGCGCATGCCCTGGACGGCGGCACCTTGAAGGTGGGCTCGAAGCGTTTCACGGAATCCTACATCCTCGGCGAAATCGTCAAACAGAGCGCCGCGCCGCACGTAAAGACGGAGCATCGCCAGGGCCTGGGCAATACGGCCATCGTGCTCGCCGCGCTGCAGGCGGGCAGCATCGACGTGTATGCCGAATACATGGGCACCATCGCCAGCGAAATCCTCAAGCACGACAAACCGATTGATCTGGAACAGATGCGGCGCGAGCTGGCGGCGCTGGGTCTGGGCGTGGCCGTGCCTTTGGGCTTTAACAATACCTATGCGCTGGCCATGCGCGGCGATGAACAGGCCATCGCCAGTCTGGAGCAGCTGGCGCAGCATCCCGCCTTGAAGTTTGGGTTGTCGCATGAATTCATCGGCCGCGTCGATGGCTGGCCGGGCCTGGCCGCGCGCTATGGCTTGCCGCAGCGCCCGCGCGGGCTCGATCACGGCATCGCCTATGAAGCGCTGGCGCAGCGCCAGGTGGACGTGATCGACATTTATTCGACGGACGCGAAGATCCGCCAGTACGGCTTGCGCGTGCTGGCCGACACGCAGCAGTATTTTCCCCGCTACGACGCCATGCTGCTGTACCGGCTCGACGTGCCGCCGCGCTTTACCTCCGCCTGGCAGGCTTTGCTGCGGCTGCAGGGGCGTATCAGCGAGGGCGACATGATCGCCATGAATGCGGCCGTGGAAATCGATGGCAAGAGCTTTGCGGGCGTGGCGCGGGAGTGGCTGGCGTCCGGCATGAAGGCCGATAAATCCGCTGGCGCAGCGCGCAGCGGCCTGCTGGCGAAAATCATCGGCGACGATTTGTGGACCCTGACGCGCCAGCATCTGACCCTGGTGCTGCTGTCGGTCGCCCTGGCGTGCCTGATCGGCATTCCGCTGGGTGTGCTGGCGGCGTTTTCGGCGCCGCTGCGGCAAACCGTGCTGGCCTTCGTCGGCGTGCTGCAGACGGTGCCCTCCTTGGCCCTGTTGGCGATATTGATTTCCGTACTGGGCATGATCGGATTGGCGCCGGCACTGGTGGCGCTATTCGTGTATGCGCTGCTGCCCATCGTACGCAACACTTGCACCGGCATCTTGCAGGTGCCGCAAGGCTTGCGCATGGCGGCGCTGGCGCTGGGCTTGAGCCGGCGCGACCGCCTGCTGCACGTGGACTTGCCGCTGGCCTTGCCCGTCATGCTGGCAGGTGTGAAAACGGCGGCCGTGATGAGCGTGGGCACGGCCACCATCGCCGCCTTCATCGGCGCGGGTGGCTATGGGGAACGCATCACCATCGGCCTGGCGTTGAATGACAACGACATGCTGCTGGCCGGTGCCATCCCCGCAGCCGTGCTGGCCCTGCTGACGCAAGGCTTGTTCGAGCTGCTGGAGCGCTGGGCCGTGGCCGACCGGCAGCACTGACGGCATCACGGCTACAGCGAGTGCAGTTTCGAGCGCACCGAGACGACGGCCTGGTGCAGGATGCGTTCAGCCTGGAAGTCGTTCTCGCGCTGTTCGGCGATGGCTTGCAAGTCGCGCGTGTAGCGCTCCAGGCGGGAGCGCAGGTAGGCGCGGTAGATTTTCATGACGAGTGGTTTGGCAGAGACATTCATGATGTGGCTCCCATATGCGTAACGATTCGTTCATTGATTCGTTCATTGTGTGTGAGCGCATTGCCGCCATTTTGCGTCGCATCAAACGCCAGCGCGCCGTCACTTTGACGCGTTTGATATTGCGCAATGCCCCACCAGCAGAAGATGCCACACTGAATCTTCTCTGCCTGGCCATCATCAGCCGCAGGCTCTGATCCCCCTGATACCTTCAAACATACTCAAGGAGCGTCGCATGGTCATTTTTGCCGTGGTTGCTGGCTGCATCGCCTGCCTGACAGTGTACCAAATCTATAAGAATTCGCAGGGTGGTAATGGGCTTGCGCAACAACATATCGGCTTGCACGGCACATTGATTGAGCCACGGAAATAAACTGTGGCAAAGGATGGACAGTTCGCTGACAGATTTAAGGAAAATGTAAGGCCCGGTAAGCAAATGTAAAGGTCGGCGCGGTGACAAGTCGTAGCGTTTATATTGATAACCGTTGATTGCATTCTCCCCCTCCCACTTGACAATGGGTTCACCCCGCGGTGCCGCTAGCCCGCGGGGATTTTTTTTTGGCAATCGGTTTACGCAGGCTTTGGCGTGCCCGCTGACAATTGCGTCAAGGCATCGCCGGCGACCCTGCAGATGCGCCAGTCCGGCATCACGTCCGCGCCCATGCCCTTGTAGAAGTTGATCGCGTTTTCATTCCAGTCCAGCACCGACCATTCGAAGCGGCCGCAATCGCGTTCGACGGCCAGTCGCGCCAGCGCTGCCAGCATTTGCTTGCCATAGCCCTTGCCGCGCACCGATTGCTTGACGTACAGGTCTTCCAGGTACAGCCCCTTGCGGCACAGGAAGGTGGAAAAATTATGGAAAAACAGGGCGAACGTCACCACCTCGCCACTTTCCTCGCCGACCAGCGCTTCGCATGCAGGATGGGGGCCGAACAGGCTGTCGTGCAGCATGGATTCCCTGGCGATCATCATGTGTTCGAGTTTTTCAAACACGGCCAGTTCGTGGATCATGCCAAAGATGGCGGCCACGTCGGATGCGGTCGCGGGACGAATGGCGAGGGAGGAAGAAGTGCTCATGTTGCCTTTGTTGATGGAGTGGTGGAAAAGGAGGCGACGGCAGCGGTCTTGCGCGCGCCCGATATCAGGGCCCAGGCCACGCTGGACAGGCACAGCAGCATGCCCACCCATTCGATGGCGGCGGGCCGGTAATGTTCGAACTGCACCGACAGCAGCACGGAGATGACGGGCGTGACGACGCCGATATACACGGTCTTTTGCGTGCCGATGCGCGCGATTAAAGTGAAATACGCGCTGAAGGCGATCACCGAGCCGAAGATGGCCAGATATGCCAATCCCATCCAGTAACTGGGGCGTGCGGGCAACTGCCAGGACTGGCCCGTGGCGACGGCCCAAACGGCTACCATGAGCGTACCCCACAGCATGGTCCAGGCCATGGTCAGCATCACGTTGCCGGAGTGTTCACGCACTTTCATGACCAGGGCATTGCCCACCGTGCTGGACACGGTGGCCACCAGGGCCAGCATGAACCCGAGCAAGAAGTGGCCATTGCCGCCCCCCATAATATCGTGCAGCGCCGCGCCGATGGACTGGTAAAACAGCAGCACGATGCCGCAGATGGCGACAAACGCCGCGCAGCAGGTGCTCCAGGTAATCGGCGTGCCGAAAGCGAGGCGGTTAAGCAATGGCGTCCAGAACACCATCAGCGCAAACAGCACGCTGACGAGGGCGGAGACCAGGTATTGCTCCGAGCTGTAGGTGCAAACATAGCTGAGGGCAAACGATGCCATGCCTTGCAGCAGCATCCATTTTTGCGCGCGCCAGGGCAGGCGCAAGGTGTCGCCGCGCAAGGCGCACCAGGCAAACAGGGTGGCGGAAGCCAGGCCGAAGCGGTAGACCACGGAAACGGCGGGGGCGACATCGCCCAGCTGCAAGGTGATGGCCCAGAAGGTGGAGCCCCAGATCAGGCAGGCAATGATGAACAGGAGAGGAGAGGACATCGCGCAAGTATACGGGCATAGTGCGTCCCGGTCGAGCTTGGCAAATGGAGGGGCTAAATGTGCGGCAAGCTACCCTCAGGTATTGAGCCAGCGCAGTGCTTCTGGAAAATGTTGAATTTATGAAAATATTTTCATTATTATTAAGTAAATATTTTCTGAATTGCATCTTGGAAGGAGGACCGCCATGCCAGCCTCACTGCAGATCAAAGTCTGGAGCTTGCTTGTGTATGTCGTCGTGACCGCTGTGATTGCCATCTGGCTTCACCCTTCTGCCTTGCTCGCTGCCGGCGCCTTCGGCTAAGCGCATGCGCCGGCAAGCAGATCAATGCGTGACGCGAGTCTTGCGGCCATCCGACAGCAGGCGCACGCGCTCGCCCGGGCGGAACAGTTCGTCCGCGTCTTGCACGATGGCGCGCATGTCGCCATTGTCCAGGCGCACGGTGATTTCCAGGCCAGGTTTGTTGGACGCGTTCGCTTCGATGCTCTTGCCGGCCATGCCGCCGGCGACCGCGCCGAGGATGCTGGCTGCGATGGCGCCCTTGCCACCGCCGACTGCCGAGCCGGCCACGCCGCCCAGCGCCGCGCCAGCCAGCACGCCCGTGCCCGTTTCGCCCTTGTCGATGGTCACTTGGCGCACGGATTCAACCGTGCCCATGCGAACCGATTGTTCATTCTGCGCCTGGCGCGCATTGTAGACATTAGCCGAGTTCGGTTGTACGGCGCAGCCGGCCAGGGTGGCGAGCAATGCCACTGCAATGATTGGTGCTTTCATGTGGGACTCCCTTGGACAAAAGTTAATTGCCGATTGCGTCGACCGGCAGTAAAGATGCTGACTTATCATAAGGACACTTGTCGCAGATAACTAGTTGCGAATAGTAAAAATCTGTTACCGGCCCCGTGTTACCACATGACCGCTTGCCGCTCAATACGCCAGCCGCAGGCGCCGGTACAAAAATCCCAGAACGAACAGCGGTCCCACCAGTAAAAAGCGCAAGTCGTCCAGGAACGACGGTTTCTTGCCTTCGATCTGGTGGCCGATGAACTGGCCTATCCAGGCCAGCACGAACAGCGCCAGCGACACGGGCAACATAGTCTGCGGGGGCATGAGCAGCAGCAGGCCCAGCATGGTGGCCAGCATCGCCAGCATGCCCGCCGCAAACGGGCGCGATAGCTTGTAATAATAGTATAAGGCCAGAATACTGCCGAGCAGCGCCACGCTGGCATGCACGCTCCACAGCAGCCCCAGCAGGCTGAAAACGATCAGCGGCACGCACACGATGTGCACCCATTCATTGACGTGGTTGCGGTGGCTTTCGCCATACTGGGCCAGCAGGGTGTCGATGGTGCGCATGGGCGGTCTCTTGTGTGGGGGAAGGTTGTGCGGGAATTCTACACCGTCGCGTGGCCGGGTAAAATGGCCCTTCATTTCCCCTTCCGGACCTCTCATTTGAATAGCCCTGCCTTTTTGCCAGATACTGCCGCCGACCCGCGCAAGCGCTGCTTCGATCCCGTCGTCGACGCCAACACGCGCTTGCTGATACTGGGCAGCTTGCCCGGCGAAAAATCGCTGGCGCACAGCCAGTACTATGCGCATCCGCAAAACAAATTCTGGCTGCTGCTGGGCGAGGTGCTGGGCGTGGAGTTGAAGAGCCTGCCCTATGAAGAGCGTCTGGCAACCTTGCTGGCGCACGGCGTGGGCCTGTGGGATGTGGTGGCGCAGGCGCAGCGTACGGGCAGCCTGGACAGCAATATCCGCGCCCGCGACGACAACGACCTGGTGGCCCTGGCGGCCAGCCTGCCACGGCTGCACACAATCGCCTTCAACGGCGGCACGGCCGCGAAGCTGGGCGTCAAGGTGCTGGGCGAGCACGCGCAGCGCTACCGCATCGTCAGCTTGCCGTCGAGCAGTCCGGCGCATACGCTTGCGTATGCGCAAAAGCTGCAGGCATGGCTGTTGCTGCGCGGCCAACAGGAGCCGGTCGCGCGTTGAGCATGTCGCCGGCTTTACGCCGGCGCGTACGCCTGCGCTTCCAGCGGCTGTCCCTTGGCGTCGAATTTCAGCGCGACCGATAATTGCGTCACGCCGATGGTGGCCAGCGCATCGCAGATGTCGTCGACTTCGTCCTGCAGGTCGGCGGCCAGGTCCAGCGGCTTGTCGGCGCTGTGCAGCAGCTGGCCGCCCGCCGTGCTGACATTGACGCGCAGCAGCATTTCGCCGTGCTCATCGGCCGGACCGACGACGACCGAGACGTCGCCGGCGTCCACCTGGTGTTCCGCCAGCGCGTGGTTGATGCCGGACATCATCTGCAGCATCGCATACTCGCTCATGCCTTGTTCCTTGCCACCGTGGAACAGATCCTGGTACAAAAAGCTCACTTCCAGGGCGCTGCCGGCCGGCGCCAGGCAGCGTTTCACCAGGTCGCCCACTTCCGTCGTCCACTGCTGGTAGCGGGCCATGCGCGCGTCGAACCAGGCGTCGAGCGCCGCTTCATCCTTCGGTTCCGCATAGAAAGGGTCGTCCACGCGTTTCAAGGCAAAGCCCAGCAGGAAGCGCAGCTCGACGGCCGTGTCTTGCGGGCCGAAAGCCGTTTCGCTCCAGCCGACGATGCTGCTTTCCAGGCCCGGCGTGGCGACGATTTTCTTGTCTGTCATCGACGAGTACGCATCGCGCACCATTTCATGCAGGTGGCTGTAGGTAATGCGGTCAATTTCATCGAGGTCGTAGGCATGGCTCATCAAGACCACCTTGGCCTTGGCGCTTTCCAGTTGCGCCTGCTGGAAACTTTTCACCAGCGCTTCGAATGCATCCTGGTCCTGGAAGCTGTCCGCTTCCTTCAGGCCGCCCGTGCTTTGCACCAGCAGGGGCACGACAAAGGCGTTGATTTCCATGGCCGGGGCATTCTCGCGGCGCATCACGGAAATGGAGGCCGCTTCCTCGATATGGCTGCGCAGGTACTGGTAGGCGCCCACGTCTTCGTATTTGGCGCGCTCGATGGCGTCGTACAGGATTTCATCCTTCTTCTGATTCAAGGCCTTGCGGATCAGGCGGCCGAACTCGACGGCTTGCTCGGCCAGTACCGTGCCCTGCGATTCGCTGTCTTCCTGCTCCGCCAGGTTCAGGGCCATCGTGCACAGCATGCGCGTGAC
Source organism: Janthinobacterium lyxosi (assembly GCF_051380665.1). Classification (NCBI taxonomy): domain Bacteria; kingdom Pseudomonadati; phylum Pseudomonadota; class Betaproteobacteria; order Burkholderiales; family Oxalobacteraceae; genus Janthinobacterium; species Janthinobacterium lyxosi. The sequence goes on along the minus strand of NZ_JBNYXM010000010.1, from coordinate 147,665 downwards.
GGACTCGTCCTTGTCTTCAGGCGTGTTGGCGGATTTACGGGGGACAGGGCGCTTATTTTTGGGCATGGCGATCAACAGGTTAAGAAATACGGGTCAGGCAAACGGAAACGGGCGCCATGGCTATGCCAGGCGCCGGGACGGATCATACAGGCGGACGCGGCCGCCTGATACATCAATGGTCGGTATCGAACATCTCGTGCAACTCGTCGAGCAGGTCGGCGGCTTCTTCCTGCGACAGACCGAGATGCTGGCAGGCAAGTTCGCCGCCCTTGTCCCACTCCAGCGAGGTACTGTTGCCATGGTAGCGCTGAATGCCCTTTTCGGCCAGCAGCGACAGGGCGACGAGCGAACGGATGGCGTCGTCCGTGGACGGGTCGGCCAGCACCGTGTAGTCGTGGTGGTGCAAAATCGCCCAGGAGACATCGGAGGACAGGCCCCAGTTGCGCGCCAGCAAGCAGCCGATGGCCGCGTGGTTGGTCTGGTGGCGCGCGTCTTCCAGGCTGGTAAAGCAATTGTGCGCATCATTGGCCGCCGCCGCGTACGTCTTGACGTAGTCGGGAAAGCGGTTCATCAGCAAAGGCACGCCGATATCGCAGAACAGGCCGAAGGTGTGGGCAATGTCGGGCGGGGCGATGCGCAACTTGCGCGAGGTAAACACCAGGGCGCGCGCGCGCTTGGCCGACACATCCCAGAAGTTGGTCAGTTCCACGCCTTCCGCTTCCAGCGCCTGGCGCGCCAGCAAGCCCGTCATCATGGCGCTGCACTGGTTGATGCCGAGAAAGTTGATGCCTTGTTCGACGGATTTGGCCTTGCGCGTGGCACCATAGAAGGGCGAATTGGCCAGTTTCAGCAGGGCACCGGACATGCCGACATCGTCGGCGATGATGCGCGCGATGCGTCGCGGCGACGGGTCGGCTTCGGTCAGTTCGCGCTGCAGGTCGACCAGCAGGCTGGGACGCGGCGGGATACGGATGGAACGCATCAAGGCGTCAACCGGATCTTCCTGCACTACCTGCTTTTGCGCTGCCGCTCTCATCATCATTGTCTTGCCCGCTGGTTATTCGGTCCTGCGCTGCACATGGACGGCCTCATGGACGGCTTGCGCAATGCCCGATGATTATCCATGTTTATGCATGGCAATAGTTCATCTCTACAATAGATTGTCGAAAAATTCCTGTTTTTGCCGTGATTGCCACCGATGTTGATCATTTAGCGACGCAATCAGCCACTGTTTTTATGGTGAAAAAAGTAAGATGTATTTGTTTTTAAGGCAGCCGCCGGTGCGTGCGGGCAGGCGTGGCGCTACAATTGCCGCATGAAAAAACTCCTGGCCGGTATCGATTTTGCGGACGATTCTTGCAGCGTGGCGCGCCAGCTGATCGGCGTGACCGTGCTGGTCGACGGCGTGGGCGGGCGCATCGTGGAAACGGAAGCGTATGACCGGCTGGACCCCGCTTCGCACACGTACGGCGGCATGACGCCGCGCAATGCCGCCATGTTCGGCCCGCCTGCGCACGCCTATGTGTACCGCTCGTATGGCATGCACTGGTGCCTGAATTTTGTGTGCCGCGAAGCGGGCCATGGCGCAGGCGTGCTGATCCGCGCCATCGAGCCGCTGGCGGGCCTGGACCGCATGCGTGAGCGGCGCGGCGTCGAGGAATTGCGGCAGCTGTGTTCGGGCCCGGGCAAGCTGTGCCAGGCGCTGGGTGTCACGCATATGCATAACCGGCTGGCGCTCGATGCGCCGCCGTTCATGTTGCTGGCCCGCGAGGATGACGTGACGGTGCAAGCGGGGCCGCGCATCGGGATTTCCAGGGCGATGGACACGCCGTGGCGCTTCGTGCTGGCCGGTTCGCGCTACCTGAGCAAGCCGATGCGCGCGCCTGCCGCTTAGCCGTCCGGCCCGGGGTCAGGCGCCGCGCTGACGGCGGGGCGTGGTGTTGCGGGGCATGCCGCGTAGCGGACTGTGCAGCGCGCGCCGGTCCGTTCCCTTGACGGGGCTGGCCGGATGCTGGAATGCCTCGTCTTCGCTGTGGCCGGCCGGCGTAGCAGGGCGCTCGTCCAAGGTGAACACGGCCACGGCCGCCGACAATTTGACGGCCTGGTCCTGCAAACTGGCCGCCGCCGCTGCCGCCTGCTCCACCAGGGCCGCATTTTGCTGGGTGACGTCATCCATTTGCGTGACGGCCTGATTCACTTCCGTGATGCCCGACGCCTGCTCCGCGCTGGCCTGTTTCACGCGCTGGATGATGTCATTGACTTGCTGCACCGAGGCCACGATGGCGCCCATGCTGTCGCCCGCTTGCTGCACGGCCACGCTGCCGCCATCGATGGTGCTCACGGACGTGGCGATCAGGGTCTTGATTTCCCTGGCCGCCTGCGCCGAGCGCTGCGCCAGGGTGCGCACTTCGGACGCGACCACGGCAAAGCCGCGGCCTTGTTCGCCCGCGCGCGCCGCTTCCACCGCCGCATTCAGCGCGAGGATATTGGTCTGGAAGGAAATACCATCGATCACGCCGATAATATCCACGATCTGGCGCGAATTGGCGCGTATCGTCGCCATCGTCGTCACCGCTTGCTGCATCGACGCGCCCCCTTGCACGGCCAGGGTTGAGGCTTGCCCCGCCAGCTCGCAGGCCAGCTGGGCGTTGTCGGCATTGTCATTGACGGCTTGCGTCAGCGCTTCCATGGCGCTCGACGTTTCTTCCAGTGAACTGGCTTGCATTTCCGTGCGTGCCGACAAGTCCAGGTTGCCGGTGGCAATTTCGCGCGACGCCGTGTCGATCGATTGCACGGCAGCCATGATGGTGCGCAAGGTCTGGTTCAGGTTGGCGATGGTCTGGTCCAGCACGCGCGACGTGGCGGCGATCTCGTCATTGCCCTGCTTGGGCGCACCGGCGATCAGCTTGCCTGCCGCCAGGTCTTGCACGGCGTCGGCAATGCCGCGGATTTCCAGCAGCATGGCGCGGCGTACCAGCATGGTCACCACGATGGAGACCAGGATGGAGAGCAGGACGGTCAGCAGCAGGCTCCAGCCCAGGCTGTGAAACTCGTCGCTGGCCGTCGCATGGGCTTCGTTGCTGAGCGTCGTTTCCAGGGCCGACAACTGCGCCAGCTGCGTATTGAACTGGCCGAATTGCGTTTCCGCCTTGAGCATGGAATTGGTGGCGATCGACTGGTCCATCTGCGCCATTTCCATGGTTTCCAGCACGGCTTTGCGGTAGCCGGCCAGGACCGTGATGGCCGCATCGACCAAGGTGCGCTCGGCGCCCGTGGCTGTGGCGCGCAGTGTGGTCAGCTGGGTGCCGATGGCCGCGTGGCGTGTCTTGATCTGTTGCTCCAGTGTATCGAGGCGAGCCTTGGCGAAGCTGCCATTCGTCCACGACAGCAACTGATACATATTGCCGTGTACTTGCCGGGCCTCTCCCAGTACGTCGGCGGCCGCCTTCAGATGCGTGATGCGTACCCGTACCATGTTTTCCAGCGAGGCATTTTGCCGCACCATGCCATACCAGGCGCCGCTCGAGCTGAGTATCAGCAGCAGCAAGACCAGGGCGGGCGCCAGCAATAATTTTGGTCCGATGCGTAATGTATTGAGCATGCTTGACTCCTGGCTATGGCTGTTCCAAGCGCAGGCGGCGCACGGCGTTCGTGTGCGCCGCCCCTGCCTTATTTTTTGTAGATCCCCGCTTCCAGCACCACGTCGTTGACGCGCAGGATATACGTGGTCTTCGGCTCGATCTTGCCGCTGGTGGGGTTCTTGTACTGGTAGTCGACCCAGCCCTTGCCCTGCTTTTGCGCCAGCTCGATGATTTCACGGCGATATTTTTTGCCATTCGCGTCAGGCACATCCGTCAAATCCTTGCCCACGATGGAAGGATTGATGGGGTGGGCCAGCACGATGCCCGTCTTGATGTCACGCATGTCCACATACAGCGAGCCCTGCACGAAGTCGGGGTCTTTCGCCGTGATTTTCTTCATCATCTCTTCCTTGCCGTGTGCCTTCATGAAGGCGGCGCCCCGTTCGGCCATGGCGATGGCGTCCTTTTCCGTTGGTTCGACGGCGGCACTGACGCTGCCGCCGGCAAAGGCCAGGCACAGCAGGCTACCCGTGAATAAGCGTTTCATGACAGCTCCTTGTGAGAATCGAGGGATGTGTTGCAAAGCCGTAATTTACGTCGCCGAGGGTCCCAGCAAATTGCGATGGAACAAACTAAGGTGTTGCTTGTAGGCAGTGAACAAGGTATCGGAATGCTTGTTGATGTGTAGCAATTTGGTTCTGGATGGCAAGAATTATGATGACTTTCACAGCATGCCGAGCTGGCATGGCCTGTGGGAGAAAAGGCTGGAATTGGCCGATATAGGGCCAATTTCATGAAAGTTATCGCTATTTATTGACAAGGAGACTATCGTGTCCGCACTCATTACCGAGCCGTTTCCACCCAAGTTCAAGCCGTATACGCGGCAAACCATTCATCAGGCGCGGCAGTGGGAATGGTTGCCAGAAGAGCAGCGTGTAGCCGTGCAGGTGGTTTCGCACGTCTTGCCGTTTCGCACCAATGCCTATGTGCTCGACCAGCTGATCGACTGGAACAATATTCCAGACGATCCCATTTACCGCCTGGTTTTTCCCCACCGCGACATGCTGCCGCCCGAGCAGTACGCGCACTTGCGCGATCTGGTGCTGGTGCAGCGGGACAAGGTTGCCATCGATGCCTATGTGCATGGGATTCGCCTGGGCATGAATCCCCATCCTGCCGGGCAGATGACGCACAACGTGCCGAAAGTTAACGATACGCCCGTGCGCGGCCTGCAGCATAAATATGCGCAAACGGTGCTGTTTTTTCCCAGCGCGGGCCAGACGTGCCACGCGTATTGCACTTTCTGCTTCCGCTGGCCCCAGTTCGTCGGCATGGATGACATGAAATTCGATGCGCGCGAGTCGCATGAGTTGGCCGCCTACCTGAAACTGCATCCGGAAGTGACGGACGTGCTGATCACGGGCGGCGACCCGATGATCATGAACACCCGCCAGTTGGCAGCCTACCTGGAACCATTGCTCGAACCGGGCCTGGAACATATCCAGAACATCCGCATCGGTACCAAGGCGGTGGCGTATTGGCCGCAGCGTTTTGTCTCCGACCGCGATGCGGACGATCTGCTGCGCCTGTTCGAGCGTATCGTCAGGGCGGGCAAGAACCTGGCCGTGATGGGCCATTACAGCCATGCCGTGGAGTTGCGCCAGGACATCGCCCAACAAGCGGTGAAACGCATCGTGTCCACGGGCGCCACCTTGCGCATGCAGGGGCCGCTGATCCGCCACATCAATGAAGACCCGGCAAGCTGGGCCGAACTGTGGCAGACGGGCACGCGCCTGGGGGCAATTCCGTATTACATGTTTGTCGAGCGGGACACGGGGCCGCGCGGCTATTTCGAATTGCCCTTGGCGAAGGCGCATGAGATTTTCCAGGCCGCTTACCAGATGGTGTCCGGTCTGTCGCGCACGGTGCGCGGGCCCTCCATGAGCGCGTTTCCCGGCAAGATCGTCATCGATGGCATCGTCACCATCAATGGGGAAAAACTGTTTGCCCTGCAATTTTTGCAGGCGCGCAACCCGGACTGGGTGCGCCGGCCGTTTTATGCGAAGTTCGATGCGGAAGCGACGTGGATGGACGATTTGAAGCCCGCGTTCGGCCACGATAAATTCTTTTTCGAGACGGATGAGCCTATGCCGCAGTTGCCGCATAAAATCATCCGCCTGGCACAGGCCGCCTGAGCATGCGCGGCGCCGGCGCCTCCTCCCGTTCCGGCGTGGCCGTGTTTTGCCTGGTGTTCCTGCCGTTTGCGCTCGGTCATTACCTGTCGTGCCTGCTGCGCGGCGTGAATGCCGTGCTGACGGCGGAATTGCTGGGCGCCATCGCCCTGACCCCGGCGCAGCTGGGCTTGCTGACCAGCGCCTTTTTTCTCGCCTTTGCGCTGGTGCAACTGCCGATCGGCATGACGCTCGACCGTTACGGCCCCCGCACGGTGCAACTGTGGCTGCTGGCGCTGGCGGCCCTGGGTGTGTGGCTGTTCAGTCGGGGCCACAGCTTTGCCGAGCTGATGTGGGCGCGGGCCCTGATGGGGGCAGGCCTGGGCGGCTGTTTCATGGCCGCCGTGAAAGCGATCTCGTGCGCCATCGCGCCCGCGCGCCTGCCGTCCGTGCACGGCTATCTGATCGCCGTGGGCGGCCTGGGCGCGGCCACGGCCACCATGCCCGTCAAGCTGGCCCTGCATTACACGGACTGGCGCGGCGTATTCCTGGGCCTGGCGCTGGCGGCGCTGGCCATTGGCTTGCTGATCCGCCTGCTGTCGCCGGCCATGCCCGCGCCCACCGCCGCGCATACTGTGAGCAAGGTCAGTATCTGGAGCGTGTACCGCGATCCCGGTTTTCGCCGCACCATCGCGCTGATCTTGCTGCCGCACACGGTGTTCTTTGGCGTGCAGGGCTTGTGGGTCGGACGCTGGCTGGCCGACGTAGGCGGCTTGTCCGACGATAACGTGGCGTATTTGTTGTACCTGGGCATGGCGGCCGTCATCTTCGGCGCCATCGGCATGGGCATGCTGACGGAGTGGGCGGGACGGCATGCGATTGAACCCATGCAAGTGGCGGGCGCCGGCATCGTCCTGTTTGTCGCCGTGCAAGTGGCGATGGCGTGTAACGTCGTGCCCAGCCTGCCCATGCTGTCCGTGCTGTTTACCGTGCTGGGCACGGTGACGGGCCTCGAATATGCGATCGTCGCGCAAAGCATGCCGGCCAGCTTGACGGGTAGGGCGGCCACCTGCCTGAATCTGCTGATTTTTACGGGCGCCTTCCTGGTGCAGGCGGGCTTTGGCCTGATCCTCGGCTGCTGGCCCCTGAACAGCTTGCAGCAGTATCCGCCGCAAGCGTATCAGGTGGCGTTTGGCGTGCTGGCGGCCTTGCAACTGCCGGGACTTGCGATGTTTTTCATCCACCGCTACAGGCGTGCCGGGCCATCCGGTAAAATGGCAGCCTGCACAGCGGCAATGATCAACTCCAAGGAAGACTATGAAACTCGTTCGTTATGGACGTCCAGGCAAGGAAAAACCGGGCCTGATCGATGAAGAAGGCAAACTGCGCGACCTGTCCGGCGTGATTGCCGATATTGACGGCGCGCAACTGTCCGACAAGGCCCTGCGCAAGCTGGCCAAGCTCGACGAAAAGACGCTGCCCCTGGTGCGCGGCAATCCCCGCTTCGGCGTGCCACTGGCGAAAGTCGGCAAGTTCATCGGCATCGGCCTCAATTACGCGGATCACGCAGCCGAGTCCGGCATGCCGATCCCGGCCGAGCCCATCGTCTTCATGAAGGCAATTACTTGCCTGAATGGTCCCGACGACAATGTCGTGTTGCCGAAAGGCTCGAAAAAGACGGACTGGGAAGTGGAGCTGGGCGTCGTCATCGGCACGCGCGCGCAATACGTGAGCGAAGAGGATGCCCTCAAATACGTGGCCGGCTATTGCGTCGTCAACGACATTTCCGAGCGCTCGTTCCAGCTGGAGCGGGGCGGTCAATGGGATAAAGGCAAGGGCTGCGACACCTTTGGCCCCATCGGCCCATGGCTGGTGACGCGCGATGAAGTCATCGACGAGCAGGATCTGGACCTGTACCTGGAAGTCAATGGCAAGCGCATGCAGACCGGCAATACGCAAACCATGATCTTCACGGTGGCGCAGATTGTCAGCTACCTGTCGCAATTCATGACCCTGGAACCGGGCGACGTCATCGCCACGGGCACGCCACCGGGCGTGGGCCAGGGCCGCAAGCCGCAGCGTTTCCTCAAAAAAGGCGACAGCATGCGCCTGGGCATCCCCGGCCTGGGCGAACAGCAGCAGGACGTGGTCGCCTGGACTGTCTGATGGCCGGTAGCGATATCGACCGTTTGCCCGCGCTGCCTTTGGCGCAGCTCGACGCCCAGCAGCGGGCCGCCGCGCAAGCCATCATCGACGGTCCGCGCGGCGCCCTGTACGGCCCCTTCGTGCCGCTGATCCGCAGCCCGGAGCTGATGGAAACGGCGCAGCGCATGGGCGAGTATTTGCGCTACCGCAGCGCCATCGGCACGCGCCTGTCGGAACTGGCGATCCTGGTGACGGCGCGCCAGTGGGACCAGCAAGTCGAATGGGCCATCCACGCGCCGCTGGCCGTGCAGAACGGCATCGCGCAAGCGGCCGTGGACGCCATTGCCGCACGGCGCGCGCCGCTTGCCCTGAAAGAAGATGAGCAAGCCGTGCACGACTTTTGCATTGAGTTGCAGCAGAACAAGCGCGTCAGCGATGCCACGTATGCGCGCGCGCTGGCCCTGTTCGGCGAGCAAGGCGTGGTGGACTTGATGGGCATCAATGGCTATTACACCTTCCTGGCCATGGTCATGAACGGAGCGCAGACGGCGGTGCCAGCCTTGGGCGTGCCGCCCTTGCCCGCCTGACTAAGTAACCCCCAATAAATTATTGTGATTTCTGACTTCCATAACCGGCGCTCTGCGGCGTTGCCCGCTGCTAGCAGTGCTCGCACTGCGTCGCAGCGGGCGCCTTGCATAGCATCCGGTTCTGTTCGTCATAAATTCACAATAATTTCCTGAGGATTACTTAGAGTAGTTCTTCGGGTAAAGATGGACAAAGTGTAATGAAGTTGCAACTATTCAATATATAATTTTGCTTCCCGTCCATTGCCAACAAGCTCAATGAAAACTCGTCCGTGCTTCACCCTGATGGGCCGCGCCTTGCTGGCGTTGGCCCTTTCTTTTTCCCCCTTGATGACGGTGCGCGCGCTGGCCGCCGAGACCGCAGCTACCGCCAGCGCTTCCGCCCTCGAAAATTCCGTCGTCAAGGTGTTTTCCACCTTGCGGGGGCCGGACCCCTATAAACCCTGGAGCAAGGCCGCACCGCAAGAGGTGACGGGTTCCGGCGTCGTCATCGAAGGCCGCCGCATCCTCACCAATGCGCACGTGGTCGGCTATGCCAGCCAGGTGCAGATCCAGGCGAATGGCGCCGGCGACAAGATACCGGCGACCGTGCTGGCCATCTCGCGCGGCATGGACCTGGCCTTGCTGAAGATCGACGACGACAGTTTTTTCGCCAGCCACAAAGCCGTGCCGCGCGCCAATGTCTTGCCGGATGTGCGCGACGCCGTGCTGGCGTATGGCTATCCGACGGGCGGCACGTCGCTGTCGATCACCAAGGGCATCGTGTCGCGCATCGAATTCGTGCGCTACAACTTCCCCGTCTCCGGCTTGCGCATTCAGATCGATGCGGCCATTAATCCCGGCAATAGCGGCGGCCCCGTGATTGCCGGCGAGAAGATGATCGGCCTGGCCTTTGCCGGCATGCTGAATGCGCAAAACATCGGCTACATCATCCCCAACGAAGAAATCGAGCTGTTCCTGCGCGACCAGGAAAGTGGCGCGCCCAAGGGCAAGCCGGCCATGCGCGACGTGACGCAAACGCTGGAAAATCCCGCGCTGCGCACCTACCTGAAGCTGGCCAAGGGTGTCGAGGGTGCCGTCGTGATGACGCCCGCCAGCAAGGATGCCGCCTATCCGCTCAAGGAATGGGATGTGATCACGCATATCGGCGACTTTCCCATCGACAACCAGGGCATGGTCAAGCTGAATGCCAACAGCCGCGTGCGCTTCCAGTACCGGGTGCAGCAACTGGCGAAAGACGGCCAGTTGCCGTTGACGGTGGTGCGCCAGGGCGCGCCCCTGAAAATCAGCGTCCCCGTCTCGGCGGCGCACCCGATGCTCATTGCCAGCCTGCAGGGCAATTACCCGTCCTATTTCATTTTCGGGCCCATGGTGTTTTCGCGCGCCAGCACGGAATTCATGGCCGCGCCGAATGGCAATCCGGCGATGTTGGGCGGCATGAGTTTTGCCGGCAATCCGCTGGCCACGCGGCGCGGCGATGCGCCCGATGGCGAGCGCGAAGAACTGGTGGTGATCGCCGCGCCGTTCTTCCCGCACAAGCTGATGAATGGCTACAGTACCCGTTTCTTTTCGGTCGTCGATTCCGTCAATGGCGTGCGCGTGCGCAGCCTGGCGCACCTGGTAGCCTTGCTGCGCGACCAGACGGATGAGCTGCTGACGTTCCGCTTCCAGCAGCGCGATGCGGAAATGGTCGTCGTGCCCCGCAAGGAGATGCTGGCAGCGACGGAATCGGTGCTGACGGACAACGGCATCCGCTCGGAAGCGTCGCCCGACATGTTGAAAATATGGAATGAAAAAACGCCGGCGAGCAAGTAAGCTCCCGGCGTTCCGCACAAAAACAGGCGCGGCGTACACCGCGCCTGTTTTGCTTTAAGCCAATACTTTTTTCAGCCAGGCGCCAATCGCGTCGATCTCTTCCTGGCACAGCGAGTGCTGCATCATGTACTCATGCCATTCCACCTTGTAACCCATGCTGGTGAGCAAGTCGCGCGACTGCTGTGCGCGGGCGATCTGCACCACCGGGTCGGCCGTGCCGTGCGCCATGAAGATGGGCGTCTGCAGGCTCTCTGGCGTGCGCTCAAGAGCCGTCTTGTCGGCCAGCGGCAGATAGCCGGACAGGCACATCAGGCCGGCCAGCGGTTCTGCGTGGCGCAAGCCCGTTTGCAAGGTCATGGCGCAGCCTTGCGAGAAGCCGGCCAGGATGATGCGGCTGGCGGGAATGCCGCGCGCCTTTTCGCGAGCGATCAGCGCTTCGACCTGCGCCTGCGAGGCGCGCAAGCCGCTCTCATCTTCGCGGCGCACCAGGTCGTTCTCGCGGATGTCATACCAGGCGCGCATCACATAACCGTTGTTGATGGTGACGGGCATGGTGCCGGCGCTGGGGAAGATGAAGCGGATGGCGGGGCAGCCGCGCAAATCGAGTTCTTTCACCAAGGGAACGAAGTCATTGCCGTCGGCGCCCAGGCCGTGCATCCAGATGATGGAGACGGTGGGATTCGGGGCGCTGTCGAGTTCTATGGTTTCCAGCAAGGTGCTCATGTATTTTCCTCAGGTATTGGTTGCGCCGGACGCAGCGCCGATTTGGGACGGAAGGCCTTGCAGATGGCCGGGTCGGTTTCCATGTAGGGACCGCCGATGAGGTCGAGGCAATACGGCACGGCGGCAAAGATGCCGTTGACCAGTTGCACGCCATCGGCATCCTTCAAGCCTTCCAGGGTTTCCTTGATGGCTTTCGGCTGGCCCGGCAAGTTCATGATCAGGGCGGCACGCTCGGGCGTCTCGCGGATCACGGCCACCTGGCGCGACAGGATCGCCGTCGGCACGAATTGCAGGCTGATCTGGCGCATCTGTTCGCCGAAACCGGGCATTTCCTTGGTCCCGACGCTGAGCGTGGCGTCCGGCGTCACATCGCGCCGCGCCGGACCCGTGCCGCCCGTCGTCAGGATCAGATGGCAGTGGCTCAGGTCGACCATGTCGATGAGGGTGTTTTCAATTTGCGAGCGCTCGTCCGGGATCAAACGCTTTTCCAGGCGGAAAGGCGTGCGGATGGCGGCGGACAACCAGCTTTCCAGGGCCGGGATGCCCAGGTCTTCATACACGCCGCCGCTGGCGCGGTCCGAGATCGACACGAGGCCGATAATCAATTCGTCTTCTATCGTGGTCATGGGGCACCTGTCTATGTCGTAAAAAAACCGGGCTAATCCCGGTTTTTGCCAACCCAAGTGCAAAAGCCGGGGTCGTACGGGGACGCCTAGTCCCTGAGGGTCCGACCCCAGTCCTTGCTTAGGGTTTACTCGTCGTCTTCTTGCTCAACGTCATCTTCGTCGGCATCTTTCTTGCCGCCGTTTTTCTTCTTGGCGATCTCTTTCAAGATCTGGAAGATTTCACGGAAGGCCTTGGGCGGCTTGTTCTCGGCCTGCTCCTTGCGGGCATTGCGGATCAGGGTGCGCAGGTGCTGCACGTCCAGTTCCGGGTTTTCCGACAGCAAGACGGTCAGCGCCTTGTCATCCGTCAAGAGTTTGTCGCGGCGGCGTTCCATCGCGTGCATATTGGCCGTATCGGCTTTCGACAAGCCTTTCCAGCTATCGATGGTGCGTTGGATGGCGGCAACTTCTTCCTCATCCAGGGTGCGCATTTTTTTGCCCACGTACTGCAGCTGGCGGCGGCGGCCTTCGTGATCGCGGATCATCTGGCATTCGAGGATGGCTTCGCGCACGTCTTCCGGCATCGGAACGCGCTTGACGCGGTCGCGTGCTTCATTGACGAGTTCTTCCCCCATCTTTTGCAGGACGGTCATCTGACGCTTGAGTTCCGACTTCGACGGACGTTCATATTCCTGCTCGAATTCGGTGGATTGGAAGCCGCAAGCTCCCCGGTTTGGATTTGGCATGATAAGGCGGGATTGGCCGCGTAGGCCGCACCTGTAAACTGTAAACGACTGCTATGATAACCTTTTTAGCGGCTTTCCGAAGAAAACAGCGCATGAACGACTCCGTATTTACCCATAGTCAAGAGCAATTGCAGCAACTAGCCCGTGATGTGTTGTCTTTTGCGCGGGAAGCGGGCGGTACCGACGCAGCCGTCGAAGTCAGTGTAGGCGGTGGCTTGTCCGTGTCTGTACGAAAAGGCAAGATCGAGACGATCGAGCAAAACAAGGACAAGGGCATGGGCGTGACCGTGTTTGTCGGCAAGAAACGCGGCAATGCCAGCACCTCCGACTTTTCCCCGTCCGCCTTGCGCGCCACGGTGGACGCCGCCTACAACATCGCCCGCTTCACGGCCGAGGACGATTGCGCGGGCCTGGCCGACGCCGATATGCTGGAAATGGTGCCCCGTGACTTGCAATTGTTTTATCCGTGGCTTATTTCCGCCGAGGCAGCTGTCGTGCTGGCCCAGCGGGCTGAAGCGGCCGCGTTTGCCGTCGACCCGCGCATCACGAACAGCGAAGGCGCGGGCGTGCATGTACAGCAATCGCATTTTGTTTCCGCCAATTCGCGCGGCTTCATCGGCGGCTACCCGTTTTCGCGCCACACCCTGTCCGTGGCGCCCATCGCCGGCAAGGGTGCCAAGATGCAACGCGACGACTGGTATTCCTCCGTGCGCGACGCTTCCAAAATGTCGAGTCCGGAAGCCATCGGCCGCTACGCCGCCGAACGCGCCCTGTCGCGTCTGAATGCGCGCAAGCTGGGCACGCGCACCTGTCCCGTACTGTTCGAGGCACCGCTGGCGGCCGGTTTGCTGGGTACCTATGTGCAAGCGACCTCGGGCGGCGCCCTGTATCGCAAATCCACTTTCCTGATCGATTCCCTGGGTACGCAAGTGCTGCCGTCGCACGTGCAGATCTTTGAAGATCCGCACGTGATCGGCGGCGTCGGTTCCGCGCCGTTCGACGAAGAGGGCGTGAAAACCGTCAGCCGCGATGTCGTCAAGGATGGCGTGGTGCAAGGTTATTTCCTGTCGACTTACACGGCCCGCAAGCTGGGCATGCAGACGACGGGCAACGCGGGCGGCTCGCACAATCTGTACCTGACGTCCAGCCAGACGGCCGCCGCCGATGATTTGGTTGCCATGCTGAAAAAGCTGGGCACGGGCTTGCTGGTGACGGAACTGATGGGGCAAGGAACCAATTACGTGACGGGCGACTATTCGCGCGGCGCCGCCGGTTTCTGGGTGGAAAATGGCGTGATCCAGTACCCGGTGGAAGAAATCACCATCGCCGGCAACATGAAGGACATGTTGCGCAACATCGTCGCCGTGGGCGCCGACGTCTTGCGCCGTGGCACCAAAGAGACGGGTTCCATCCTCATCGAAAGCATGGTGGTGGCGGGCGGTTGAACAGATGCATTCCTCCTTGTCAAAAGGCGCCGCAGGCGCCTTTTTTTCTTGTCCCTGTAGTTTTTCGGGCAGCGGCCTGATCGTCATACGGCGGAAATATTCGCTTCGTATGATGACGCCATCTGACGTTATTTGCGTGGTTTAGATGCTTTTAATGTAAGTAAGCCGAACTTCGTGATATTTCATGCAAGATGCGAGTCTTGCAGTAACGCGTCGTTGTTGATCCAACCTGCATAGTGAACTCTCCATGACCTACTCCCGTACCCGCATCGCCCGCGCGGTGGCCCTGTTGTGTGCCATGCACGCCCTGTTCTCCACCCCTGCGCAAGCCCATGGCGATGCGTCCGCCGCACCAACTGCCGCCAGCGATTCTCTGGAGGCACCGCAAGCCGTGATCGTCACCGGCACGCGCGGCAGCAACCGCACGCAGTTCGACACCATGGCGCCCGTGGATGTGTTCAACCGCGAAGATATCGGCGCCGTCGAATCGTCGGACTTGAACGATGTGCTGGCGCAACTCGTACCCTCGTACGTGGTGCAGCGCTTGCCGATGGCCGATGGGCAAGTCTTTGTGCGTCCCGCTACTTTGCGTGGCCTGTCGCCGGACCAGACTCTCGTGCTGATCAATGGCAAGCGCTTCCACCGTAGCGCCCTGCTGGGCGCGCGCGGCGCGCAAGCGCCGGACCTGGCGCAGATTCCCGTGTCCGCCATCAAGCGCATCGAAGTGCTGCGCGACGGCGCTTCGGCCCAGTACGGCTCCGACGCGATTGCCGGCGTGATCAACATCATCCTCGACGATACGCTGGGGACTGAGCTTTCCGTACATCACTCGCAATATTCGGAAGGCGACGGCAAGGGCAATGAACTCAACCTGAAGACGGGTTTTGCCTTTGGCGAGACGGGCAAGGCGACGATTTTTGGCGCACTTGCCCAGTCCGACCCCACCTCGCGCACGCGCCAGCGGGCCGACGCCATTGCCTTCCAGAACGCCCATCCGGAACTGAAGGTGCCCAATCCCGTACAGCGCTGGGGCCAGCCTGAGCAGGGCAGCAAGCGCATCGGCTTCAACGCCAGCATGGCCCTGTCCGACACGGCGGAACTGTACGGTTTCGGCCTGTTCAGCCGCAGCGACGGCACCTCGGACTTCAACTGGCGCAATCCCGACACCAGCACGGGTGCGTATAAAACCAGCAGCCTGTTCCCCGGCTGGGATTTGCGCAGCGTGTATCCGCTCGGTTTCAGCCCCAGCTATTCGAACGACCAGGATGATTTGCAGTTGGTAGCCGGTGTGCGTGGTCACTTCAACGACCGCTTCGGCTGGGATGTGAGCGCTTCCTACGGCCGCAACCGCATCGACTATCACTTGGCCAATTCCATCAATGCCTCGATGGGGCCGACCAGTCCGACTTCGTTTTACCTGGGTCAGTTGTCGCAGGCGGAAAAGATTCTCAACGCCAATTTTAATTATGAATTGCCCGTGGCGTCCTTGCCGCAACCGGTCAATATCGCGTTTGGCGCCGAGGCGCGCAATGAAACGTATGGCGTGAAGGCGGGCGATGCGGCGTCCTGGACGGTGGGGCCGGGCGCGGCCATCGGCCTCGACGCGAACGCCAACGGCGCACCGGGTTTCAGCGACCGTCAGGCGGGCAGCTGGGGCCAGGACAGCTATGCGGCTTACCTGGACGTGGAAGTGCCCGTCAGCAAGGCCCTGAGCCTGGGCGGCGCGGCCCGCTACGAGCATTTCTCGGAATTCGGCAGCACCGTCAACGGCAAGTTGTCGGCTCGCTATGCCTTGAGCGCGGACCTGGCCCTGCGCGGCTCCTACTCGACGGGTTTCCGCGCGCCAACACCCGGCCAGTCGAACACCAACAGCACGAATCAAGGCCTCGACACCAAGACCCTGCTGTTGTTTACCAGCGGCCGTCTGGCCAACAACGACCCGCTGGCCATCCTGCTCGGCGCGCAGGCGCTGAAGCCGGAAAAATCGAAAAACATGTCGCTGGGCTTTACCTGGAAGACGCAGGCCGGCTTTTCCGGTTCCGTCGACGTGTATGACATCAAGGTCAGCGACCGCTTCAGCACGTCCGCCGCGTTTGCCGTACCCGCTGGCGTGGCCAACCCGCTGCGCTACACCTCCGTCAGTTATTTTACGAATGACTTCGACACCACCACGCGCGGCATCGATATTGTGGGCAGCCACCTGAGCCGTATCGGCGACGGCAAGCTGAACCTGACCCTGGCCTACAATTACAACACAACGAAAGTCGATGGCGGAAAGTCCAGCCTGGTGACCAATCCGGCCCAGCGGCAGGTGTTCGAAGAGCGCCTGCCGCGCCAGAAAGCCACCATCAGCGGCAACTATGAGCTGGGCAGCTGGAATACCCTGGCGCGCGTGCGTTACTACGGCGCATGGACGGACAATTCCGGCAATGCCACGGGCGATATCTTCCAGCGCTTTGGCGCCATGCAATTTCTCGACCTGGCGGCCAGCTACAAGATCAGCGACAAGCAGTCCGTGCGCGTGGGGATCGACAACGTGCTGGACAGGTATCCAGATGAAGCAAGCTTCCAGGCCAGCCGCGGTCTGATCTATTCGCGCAACGCGCCGTACGACACGGACGGGCGTAATCTGTACGTCGAGTACAAAGTGAAATTTTAAGGGGAGATGACGATGAATCCACAACGCCGCGCCTTGCTGCGCGCGGGTTCGCTGGCGGCAACGCTGCCCTTGACGGCGGGTGCCGGATCGGCGGCGGCGGCGTCCACCTTGCCGGCGCTTTTACCAGCAGTGCCGGCCGGCACCACGCCGGAAGCCCTGGCCAGCAACCAGGCTTACTGGCAGGCCGTGGCCGCGCAATACGATACGACCAATGGCGTCGTGCAACTCGACAACGCCTTCTGGGGTTCGATGGCCAGGCCCGTGCTGATGCATTACCAGCAGCAATTGACCATGGTCAACCGCGACAATGCCTGGTATGCGCGCATGCGCTTCCCGGCCGACTTCGAAGCGGCCCGTGGGGCGGCGGCCAGGGCGCTGGGCGTGGGTATCGATGAAATCGTGCTGACGCGGGGCGCCACGGAAGCGCTGCAAGTCTTGATCGCTGGCTACAATCGCTTGCAGCCGGGCGATACGGTGTTGTACGCGGATATCGATTACGACAACATGATCACCGTCACGCGCTGGCTGCAGCAGCGGCGCGGCGCCCAGGTAGTGTCGATTGCCATGCCGGAACCATTTACGCATGACAACGTCATTGCTGCCTACGTGCAAGCCATGGAACGCCATCCGAAGCTGAAACTGATGCTGCTCACGCATGTCAATCACCGCAACGGCATGGTCTTGCCGGTGGCCGAGATCAGCCGCCTGGCGCGCGCACGGGGCATCGATGTCATCGTCGATACGGCGCATGGCTTTGGCCAGCTGGACATGACGATTCCCGACTTGCAGGCGGACTTTGCCGGCATCAACCTGCACAAATGGATAGGCGCGCCCGTCGGCGTGGGCGCCGCCTACATCAAGCGGGGCAGGCTGGCCGATATCGAACCGTACATGGGGGAACCGCGGGGGGGAAAGGCGGGCGAGGATATCCGCACCCGCGTGCACACGGGTACGGTGAATTTTGCCGCCTATCTGAGCTTGCCGGCGGCGCTGGACTTGCATGCGCAGATCGGCGTGGCCAATAAGCAGGCGCGGCTGCGGCTGCTGCGCAACCGCTGGGTGGAGGCAGCGCGTGGCATCGACGGCATCGAGGTGCTGGCGTCCAGCGACCCCCGCCTGACGAGCGCCATCGCCTCGTTCCGGCTAAAAGGCAAGACGAGCGTGGCGGACAGTTTTGCCTTGTCGAAAAAGCTGGTGCAGGAACACGGCATCTTTGCCGTACCGCGCGACGGTCTTGCCAGTGGCGCGTGCATGCGCGTCACGCCGGGCATCTTTACGCCCGAGTCGCACCTGGACAAGCTGATCGATGCCCTGCGCCAGATGGCCAAGGGCTGAGTTTGCTTCGGCAGGGGGGGGGGATGGTCTCAGTACTCTTCCCACTCGGTATCGGCGACCACGGCCAGTGCACCCGCCTTGCCTGCTTTCCTGGCGGGTGCGGCAGTGGCAGTGGCCGTGACGCGTGGCGCGGCGGCAAGCTTCGCTGGCGCGCGTGCCGGGGCGCGGATGGCTGGAGCCTGAACCGGTGGCTGCGCCTGCATATCGTCGAGCTTGAACACGCTGACGGCTTCGGCCAGGATGCCGGCCTGCTCCTGCAACGCTTCGGACGCGGCTGCCGCTTCTTCGACGAGGGCGGCATTTTGCTGTGTCACGGCATCCATTTCCGTGATGGCCTGGTTGATCTGTTCAATCCCCGCTTCCTGCTCGTTGCTGGCGGACGTGATCTCGGCCATGATGTCCGTTACGCGCCGCACGCTGCTGACGATCTCTTCCATGGTGCTGCCCGCCTGGTTCACCAGGCTGCTGCCGAGATTGACCTGGTGTACGGAATCGTCGATGAGTATCTTGATTTCCTTGGCGGCGGCGGCAGAGCGGTGAGCCAGGTTGCGTACTTCCGTGGCCACCACGGCAAAGCCACGGCCCTGTTCGCCCGCCCTGGCCGCTTCCACTGCCGCATTCAGGGCCAGGATATTGGTCTGGAAAGCAATGCCGTCAATGACGCCGATGATGTCGACGATTTTCTTTGACGAGGCATTGATCGAATCCATGGTCGTGATCACTTCCGCTACCACTTGGCCACCCTTGCTGGCCACGCTTGAGGCCGATTGCGCCATCTGGTTGGCCTGGCGTGCGTTTTCGCCATTCTGCTTGACGGTCGATGTCAGTTCTTCCATCGACGATGCGGTTTCTTCCAGCGAGCTGGCCTGTTGCTCCGTGCGCGAGGACAAGTCCATATTGCCGGAGGCGATTTCACGCGAGCCATGGGCGATGGCATCCGTGCCGTGGCGCACGCGGGCCACGATGCCTTGCAGATTGTCGTTCATTTCTTTCAAGGCGCGTAGCAGCAGGCCTGTTTCATCGGTGCCGCGCGCGTCGATGGTGCCCGACAAGTCGCCGGACGCCACCCGTTGTGCCACCTTGACGGCATCGTTGATGGGCCGGCTGATGGAGCGGCTGATCAGGATGGCCAGGACGATGGCAATGAGCGTCGCGACGATGGACAGGGACAGGGTCAGGATGATGGCCAGGCGCCCATCGGCGAGGGCTTGTTTGCCTTCGGCTGCCATCAGCGATTCCTGAAAGCCGGCCATGGCCGCCAGCGCCGTCAAGATTTTTTCTTGTGGATAGCGCAGCTGCGTCAGCAGGAAGATGCCTGCCGTTTCGGTTTTCCCCTCTTGCAACAGTTTGATATTCGCATCGCGCGTCTTGGCATAGCTTTCGCGGCTGGTCATCACGGCCTGGAACAGTTCCTGGCCCTTGGGCGTGTTGATCAGGGTTTTCAGGCGCGCCAGCAGTTCCAGGTTCTTTTTTGCCGACGCCTGAATCTTGGTCAGGGCACTGCTGACTTCGTCGGGATCATTGGCGCCGATGATGGCATTGCTCAGCAGCCGAGCCTGGATATTGATTTCGGACTGGATCGTATTCGACAGCATGACCTTGACATAGCGGTCATTGAGGATTTTTTCCGTCGATGTGTTGATGTTGCGGATGCGGCTCACGGAAACAAATGCGACCATGGCAAGCAGGACAATGATCAGGCCGAAACTGAAGGCCAGGCGGGTACTGATTTTAAGCTTGGACATAGGTAATCCATCCTCGGCGACATGGGGGAGGCGCCCGGCAGCATGTGTACACGCACCAGCCAGACGGGCAGGCGCGCTGCGGCACGATACCGATGCGGTCGTTTTTTCTTACAGAGAGCTAGCTCGGCAGGTATGAGGCCGTCATGCCAAGGGCAATGCCATGCATGCGCATTCCGGATCGCCGGCAAGGTCGTGCTGGCCCGGCCGGCGAATATTCTTGCGGGCCGCGCAGCGTGGTACGACCCGATTCTGTTGTTTAGTGTAGGACGATAATTTCTGGCAGGCAAGATGTTCTGGAAAAAAACCATTCGTCCAGCAACGCTTGCCGTGCGGGCATAAAAAATGCCCCGGCGTGCGGGGCATGGGTCTCACGCGGGCCGGTTCGGCCCTGGCACTCAGGCGCGCAAGGTGGACAGGATAGCTTGCAGTACGGCCGCGCCCAGGGCAGCGCTGCGGGCGCCGCTCCAGCCCGTTTGTGGGTCGGGATCGTTGGCATTGTCCTTGAACGGCAGTTCCAGGGTCAGCGCCAGGCAGCCGAAGGCGTGCGTGATATGGGGCGACCCCATGGTCAGCACTTCCGGCGTGAATGGGCCGTCTTCATAGCCGTGTTCATCCTGGAAGTCGGGGCTGGCCACCTTGAAGTCGGCGATGAAGCGGTCTTGCTCGGCCTTTTGTGCCGGCGTGAAATTTTCCAGCGCATCGCTGCCGGCGACGAACACGTAAGGCAGACCTTCGTCGCCATGTACGTCGAGGAACAGGTCGCAGCCGATTTCATGCATTTTTTGTTTCACCAGGAATACTTCCGGGCTGCGTTCCATCGTCGGCGTCATCCATTCACGGTTCAGGTTGGCGCCGGCCGCGTTGGTGCGCAGGTTGCCATGCACGGAACCGTCCGGGTTCATGTTCGGCACTACGTAGAAGACGGCGTCTTGCAGGCACTGGCGGGCAAACGGATTGGCCTGGTCCAGCAATGCTTCGAGCATGCCCTCGACAAACCATTCCGCCATCGTTTCGCCGGGATGCTGGCGCGCGATGACCCAGACTTTCTTCTCGGCATCGGCGTCACCGACCACCAGCAGATTCATGTCGCGGCCTTCCACTGTGCTGCCCAGGTCGATCAAGCGCACCAGCGGCGACGCTTGCGCGCTGTCGATCAGGGCCAGGTGGCGATCCCATGGGTACGGTTCGAAGTAGGCGTAGTACACGCTTTCTTCTTCCGGCGTGTGTTCGATGGTCATCACCGTGCCGTCAAAGCTGGTTGGCACGCGGAACCAGGTTTCGCGGTCATAGCTGGCCACAGCCTGGTAGTCTTTCCAGCCGTCCGGATAGGCCGACTTGCCTGCATTCATGAAGCGGATCGTGCACGCTTCGCCTTGCGCGCCTTGCAGGCGGAAATAAAACCACTGCGTGATGTCGGCGTGGGAATCCTTGCGGATGTTCAGCTCGATGGAGTGGGCATCGTCGGCGCGCAGCACCTCGATCGCGCCGGCGTCGAATTGCTGGCTGATTTTAATGGTCATGAGTGTTCCTGATAAAAACGTATGGGTTTTGCATCGTGTGCAATGGCGCGATGATACCTGTTTTGCGGTGGCCTTTGTGCTGGCGCAAACGATGACGGACGTGCTTTGCTAACGTGGAAGCTCCAACACGGGGAGATCATCATGGACGACAACGGCAGCCACATACGCGAACTGGAAAAGAAAGTCAGCGCCCTCAGCGACGCTCTGGCGCACCTGGGCAAGGGCACCACCTTGCAGGAATTGCTGCGCATCCTGCGTTTCCCCGGCTACACCACGCCGGCCGAATTTACCTTCAATGCTGCCATCCTCGATACCATGCTGGTGCAGGCCAATGCGCTGGAAAAGCTGGGGCAGGATTTGTTGGCGGGGGCCAAGCAAGTAGTGGCGAAACAGTAGCCTGGGGTCAGACCCGGCGGGGGGGGGGCGCCCCAATGGGGCACATCCCGATCGCGAAGCGACTGACCCCATTTACAGCCCGCCAAAACGTTCAAAAAACCACGGTTCCACGTCCGGCGCGTGCTCATCCTCGCGCCGCAGGGTGGCCAGGATATGTTCCTCGGCCGCTGCATGGGTGATGCGATACAGGTCGCGCGCCAGTGCATACGCTTGCGTGCCTGGCCACGGTTCGGGCAGCAGTTCGACGGGCAGTTGCGGATCGTGCAACTGCACGCGGCGATAGGCGTGCGTCAGCAGCGAGCGGATGACAAAGGCTTGCTCGGCATCGAACACGGGTTCTTCTTGCAGCAGGGTCAGCAGCGGCTGGAAGCGGGCGATGAATTTTTCGTAGCCGGCCATCAC
The DNA here is from genome assembly GCF_051380665.1 of Janthinobacterium lyxosi. Classification (NCBI taxonomy): domain Bacteria; kingdom Pseudomonadati; phylum Pseudomonadota; class Betaproteobacteria; order Burkholderiales; family Oxalobacteraceae; genus Janthinobacterium; species Janthinobacterium lyxosi. Next base: position 125,793 of record NZ_JBNYXM010000010.1, on the reverse strand, counting down.
TTCCGACAAGTCCCAGCATTCGCCCACCATGTCGCGCAGGGGGCGTGTGCTGACATCCGGCAACTCCGTGGTGTGGCAAACATACAGCTTGCCCTGTACGTCGTTGCGCACGAGGATATCTTCCAGCGCCTCCGAGTTGCTGGCTGGATGGCCAAAGATGCCAGGAGAGATCAAGCCATAGCCCGCCCACAATAATTCCTTGCGCAGCGCGCCCCGTTCGGCGGCACCGATGCTGCCGGCCGGCCCGATCACCAGGGTCCAGCTGCCATCCCAGTGCACGACCAGCGGCGCATAGATGCGGCGATAGGCGCGCTCGAAGCGGGCCAGCGCCTCCGGGCGTATCGTATAGGCGCTGCGGCGGCCGTCGCGTTGCGAGCTGAGCCAGCCCTCCTGCGCCAGGCGAAAGACGCTGGTGCGCAGCAGGCGATCGTTGACGCCAAACGGTGCCAGCAGTTCGATCAGGCTGCCCAGCCAGATGGCGCCGCCGCGCGGCACGATGGCGTCGCCAAAGATGGTCATCACCAGGGACTTCGAGCGCGGTGGGTCGCTTTCCAGGAAATCGGCTATCCATGCCGTGCAGCGGGTGTTCTTCATGTGGTTCCGGTCTGGCCGTGTTGCGGTCGATTCAATAAAAGCAGCAGTTTACTTGGCTGCGCGGGTAGCGCGTCAATAATTTGCCGGAAGCGCTGGTGGCACTTCGCAGTATTTTCTCATCAGCAATATCATACGCACAAAAAAGCGGCACAAGATACGAATTTTTAAAATGACTCACATCAAGTGTATGCAAATCGTTTTTTGTATCGTATTATCTGTTCATCGCACCGCGTTGCTGCGCAAAATCAAAGACATGGGAGACAGATCATGTACGCACAAATGGTTGAAACCGGCCTCAAGAACGTCCGTTCCATCGATGACATGGACCAGGAAGAGCGCGCTTTTCAGGCGCGCATCGACGAAGGCATCAAGATCGAGGCCAAGGACTGGATGCCGGACGCTTACCGCAAGACCCTGATCCGCCAGATTTCGCAGCATGCGCATTCGGAAATCGTCGGTCAATTGCCCGAAGGTAACTGGGTCACGCGCGCGCCGACCTTGAAACGCAAGTCCATCCTGCTGGCGAAGATCCAGGATGAAGCCGGTCACGGCCTGTACCTGTACAGCGCCGCCGAAACCCTGGGCGTGTCGCGCGACGACTTGCTCGCTGCCTTGCACTCGGGCAAAGCCAAGTATTCCAGCATCTTTAACTATCCCACCCTGTCGTGGGCCGACATGGGCGCCATCGGCTGGCTGGTCGATGGCTCCGCCATCATCAACCAGATTCCCCTGTGCCGCTGCTCGTATGGCCCGTATGCGCGCGCCATGATCCGCGTCTGCAAGGAAGAATCGTTCCATGCGCGCCAGGGCTACGACATCATGATGTCGCTGTGCAAGGGCACGCCAGAACAGAAAGCCATGGCGCAGGATGCGCTGAACCGCTGGTGGTGGCCGTCCTTGATGATGTTCGGCCCGTCCGACGCCGCTTCCGTCAACAGCGCCCAATCGGCGCAGTGGCGCATCAAGCTGTTCTCGAATGATGAATTGCGCCAGCGCATGGTCGACCAGACTGTGCCGCAAATCGAATACCTGGGCTTGAGCGTGCCCGATCCCGACCTGACATTCAATGCCGAGACGGGGCACTATGAATTCGGCGAGATCGACTGGGCCGAGTTCAACAATGTATTGAAGGGCAATGGCCCATGCAACCGCGAGCGCCTGCAAACGCGGGTCAAGGCGTATGAAGACGGTGTATGGTTCCGCGATGCCTTGCTCGCGTATGCAGATAAACAAGCCGCAGTCAAAGCGGCAGCGTAAATACATAAGACAGATAGGGGAGAGCAACATGAGCAAAGAATGGCCATTGTGGGAAATTTTCATCCGCAGCCAGCACGGCCTGGCGCACAAGCATGTGGGCAGCCTGCACGCCTCCGACGCCACCATGGCGGTCAACCATGCGCGCGACGTCTACACGCGCCGCAATGAAGGCGTGAGCATCTGGGTGGTGCGCGCGGCCGATATCGTCGCCAGCAGCCCCGGCGACAAGGGGGCCCTGTTCGAGCCCTCGAACAGCAAGGTGTACCGCCATCCCACCTTCTTCCCGATGCCGGAAGAAGTCAAGAACCTGTGATGGGAGCGCCTGCAATGGATGACAAGCTCACTCAACAAAAGTTCGATTACCTCTTGTGCCTGGGTGACAACGCCCTGATCCTCAGCCAGCAACTGTCACAGCTGTGCGGCAAGGGGCCCGCGCTGGAAGAGGACATGGCGCTGACCAACGTGGCGCTGGACCTCCTGGGCCAGACGCGTTTGTGGTTCAGCTATGCGGCCGAACTGGAAAACGCGGGCCGCGACGAGGACGACATCGCCTTTTTGCGCGATGCCCACGACTTCAAGAATTGTTTGCTGCTGGAGCAGCCGAACGGCAATTATGCCGACACCATGATGCGCCAGTTCTTCTTCGACACCTGGCACTACTTCCAGTTGCTGGAACTGGCGACATGCAGTGATCCACGCATCGTCGAAGTGGCGCAAAAGTCGATCAAGGAAGTCACTTATCACCTGCGCCGCAGCGGTGACCTGATCGTGCGCCTCGGCGACGGCACGGCGGATAGCCACGCGAAGACGCAGGCCGCAGCCGACAAGCTGTGGATGTACACGGGCGAGATGTTCAAGTACGACGCCGTCGACCAGGCCATGGTCGCCGCCGGCGTCGCGCCGCCATCGGACATCCTGCGCCAGGCCTTCCTCGAACACGTGGCCGAGATCTTCGCCGAAGCCACCTTGACCGTGCCGGCGCCCGACGCCTGGATGCAAAAGGGCGGCAAGCAGGGCACGCACACGGAACACCTGGGTTTTATTTTGGCCGAAATGCAGTTCCTGCAGCGCGCCTATCCCGGGGCGGAGTGGTAATGAACACGGCCACGGCAGCGCTGGACGCCGCCCAGGTATGGGCCTGGCTGGGCGACGTGCCGGACCCGGAAATTCCCGTCATTTCGGTGGTGGACCTGGGTATCGTGCGCGCCGTCGATGTGGTCAGTGGCGAAGAGTGCATCGTGACGATCACGCCTACCTATTCGGGCTGCCCGGCCATGCAGGTAATCGCCGATGCCGTCACGGAGGCCTTGCGCAGCCATGGCGTGGCCAAGGTGACATTGATAAATCAGCTGGCGCCCGCCTGGACCACGGACTGGATGAGCGAGGCTGGCAAGGCCAAGCTGAAAGGCTATGGCATCGCCCCGCCACAGCAGCAGGTGATCGACATCAGCGGCCTGCGTAGAGGAACAGCGGGTGGTGTCAAGCGCCAGGCCATGCCGAAGCTGGAGGTGATCTGCCCGAACTGCGGTTCCACGCATACGCAGCTGACCAGCCAGTTCGGCTCCACACCGTGCAAGGCCCTGTACAAATGCCTGGCTTGCCGCGAACCGTTTGATTACTTCAAGTGCCACTAAAAAAATCAGGCACACGTTCCGAAGAAACTGGAGATGAAGCATGAGTAAATTTTATCCGCTGTCCGTGGCGAACGTGCGCAATGAAACGCGCGACACCATCGCCGTCACGTTCGACGTGCCGGCCGAACTGCAGCAGCAGTTCCGCTTCCAGCAGGGCCAGCACCTGACCCTGCGCGCCAATATCAATGCGGAAGACGTGCGCCGCTCGTATTCCATCTGTTCTGCGGTGCAGGATGGCACCCTGCGCGTGGCCATCAAGCGCACGCCGGGTGGCGCCTTTTCCACCTGGGCGAACGACACCCTGAAAGCTGGCGCCACCATCGAGGTGATGCCGCCCATGGGCCACTTCAACGTGCCGCTCGACTGCGTCAACCGCAAGCACTACCTGGCGTTTGCCGCCGGCAGCGGCATCACGCCCATCCTCTCCATCATCAAGACGACCCTGCTGACGGAACCATTGAGCCGCTTCACCCTGTTCTACGGTAACCGCGCCTCGTCGTCTGTCATCTTCAAGGAAGAATTGACAGACTTGAAGGATGTGTACCTGGAACGCCTGAATCTGGTCTACGTGATGAGCCGCGAGCAGCAGGACATCGAACTGTTCAACGGCCGCATCACGCAGGAAAAATGCGAGCAGTTCCTGCAGCACTGGATCCGTGTCGAAGACTACGACAACGCCTTCATCTGCGGTCCGGAAGACATGATGCTGGGCGTCTCAGCCGCCCTGCAGGCGGCCGGCATGCCGAAGCAGAATATCAAGATCGAACTGTTCGCCGCCAGCATCCCGAAAAATGCCCACAAGCCGCGCGCGCAGCTCGACGCGGCTGCCGTGCAGGAAACGGAAGTGACCGTCATCATGGATGGCAATCACACCACCTTCACGATGGACAAGGACAAGGAATCCATCCTCGACGCGGGCCTGCGCTATGGGCTGGACATGCGCTACTCGTGCAAGGGCGGCGTGTGCTCGACCTGCCGCTGCAAGATCCTCGACGGCAAGGTCGAAATGGACGTCAACTACGCGCTGGAAGACTATGAAGTGGCGCGCGGCTTCGTCCTCAGTTGCCAGAGTTTTCCGCTCACCGACAAGGTCGTGGTCGACTTCGACCAGGCTGAATAACCGCAGGCCCCAAGCGAAGACTGGGGTCGAATCTTCAGATTCGACCCCGGCACTTGTCCCTGGGTTAAAAAACTAAAGCGAGACACGCCATGAGCTACCAAAACATCCTCTTCACCATCGAACAGGGCATCGCCACCCTGACCCTGAACCGCCCCGACAAGCTCAACAGTTTTACGCAAGCCATGCACGAAGAAGTGCGTGACGCGATAGCGAAAGTAAACGCCGACAGTGCCGTGCGCGTGTTCGTGCTGACCGGCGCGGGCCGCGGCTTTTGCGCGGGCCAGGATCTGTCCGACCGTGCCGTGGAACCCGGCTCGAAGGGCGTGGACCTGGGCGAGTCGGTGGAAAAGAACTATGCGCCGCTGGTGCTGGCCTTGAAGGCCTTGCCGATGCCCGTGATCTGCGCCGTCAACGGCGTGGCCGCCGGCGCGGGCGCCAACCTGGCGCTGGCCTGCGACATCGTCATCGCCGGCAAGTCGGCCAGTTTCGTCGAAGTGTTCTGCAAGCTGGGCCTGATCCCGGACACGGGCGGCACCTTCTTCCTGCCACGCCTGATCGGTTCGGCGCGCGCCATGGGCCTGGCCCTGCTCGGTGAAAAACTGACGGCGGAAAAAGCGGAGGACTGGGGTTTGATCTGGAAATGCGTGGACGACGCCCAACTGGCGGAAGAAACGCAGAAACTGGCCGCGCACTTTTCCACGGCGCCGACCAAGGGCCTGGCTTATACCAAGCAGGCGCTGGCCGCCAGCGGCGCCAATACCTTGCCGCAGCAGCTGGCGCTGGAAGCGCGCATGATGAGCGAACTCGGTAACAGCGACGATTACCGCGAAGGCGTCGCCGCCTTCATGGAAAAGCGCGCACCGCAATTCAAGGGACACTGACATGAATGCATTGGCAAACAACAGCATCATCGCCGTCATCGGCAGCGGCGCCATGGGTGCCGGCATCGCACAGGTGGCAGCCGCCGCCGGCTACCGCGTGAAACTGTACGACACGCGCGCGGAAGCCGTCAGCAAGGCGCTGGCTGATATCGGCCAGATGTATGCGAAGCTGGCCGAAAAGGGCCGCATGACGCCTGACGAAGCCACGGCCGCCACGGCGCGCCTGCGGGCGGCACGCAGCCTGGCCGACGTGGCAGATGCCGCGCTGGTGGTGGAAGCCATCGTGGAAAACCTCGACGTCAAGCGCGGCCTGTTCGCCGAACTGGAGGCCGTGGTCAGCGACGACTGCATCCTGGCGACGAATACCTCGTCGATTTCCGTCACGGCCATCGCCGCCAAGTTGCGCCGTCCGGAGCGGCTGGTCGGCATGCATTTCTTTAACCCTGTTCCCTTGATGGCGTTGGTCGAAGTGATCAGTGGATTGGCCACCAGCGTGCAAGTCGCCGCCACCGTGTATGACACGTCGATTGCCTGGGGCAAGAACCCCGTGCATGCCAAATCGACGCCCGGCTTTATCGTCAACAGAGTCGCGCGTCCGTTTTACGCGGAAGGCTGGCGCTTGCTGAATGAACAGGCGGGCGATGCCGCCACCATCGACGCCGTGCTGCGCGAAGCGGGCGGTTTCCGCATGGGGCCATTCGAGTTGATGGACCTGATCGGCCACGACGTGAATTTCTCCGTCACGCAATCCGTGTTCGGCGCCTATTTCAACGACCCCCGTTTCACGCCGTCCGTGCTGCAACAGGAAATGGTCAACGCCGGTTTCCTCGGCCGCAAATCGGGCCGTGGCTTTTACCTGTATGGCGAAGGCGCGCCTGCCCCCGTAGCGCAGGCGGAAAGCGCGCAGCCGAAACCGGAATTCGTCGCCCTGTCGGCTGCCATCGGCGGCGATGGCCGTGGCCACAGCGGCGTCATCCGTAGCCTGGTACAGCGGCTGGAGCAGGCGGGCATCACCGTCAGCCGCCGCGTGACGCAGGAAGGCCAGGCGCATGACGAGGCGCCGGCCCTGCATTGCCATGGCGCCGCGATTTATCTCACGGACGGACGCAGCGCCACCCAGCGCGCACACGACAACCAGCATCCGGACACGGTGCTGTTCGACCTGGCGCTCGATTACGCCAGTGCCAAACGCATCGCCGTGGCCCGCGCCGACCAGTGCAGCGATGCCGCCTACGCCGCTGTCGTGGGCCTGTTCCAGGCAGCCGGTTTCATCGTCACGCGCCTGGACGACGTGCCTGGCCTGGCCGTCATGCGCACGGTGGCCATGCTGGCCAACGAGGCGGCCGATGCCGTCAACCAGGGCGTGTGCACGGTGGCTGCCGTCGATATCGCCATGCAGAAGGGCGTCAATTACCCGCGCGGACCGCTGGCCTGGGCTGATGCGGTGGGCGTCGCGCACATCGTGACCGTGCTGCACCACCTGGCGCAAGGCTATGGCGAAGACCGCTACAGAGTCTCGCCGCTGCTGCGCCGCAAACTCGCCAATGGAGCACAGTTTCATGCATAAAGTAGAGCATATCCACGCCGCCCAGGCCCTGGCCGAAGCGGCGGCCGCCTCCATGCTGTCGCGCGACAACGCCACCGCCGCCATGGGCATCGCCCTGGCCGAAGTGGGCCCCGGCCATGCGCGCATGACGATGACGGTGCGCGCCGACATGCTCAATGGCCACCAGACCTGCCATGGCGGCTTTATCTTTGCCCTGGCCGACAGTGCCTTCGCGTTTGCCTGCAACAGCTACAACATGAACACGGTCGGCGCCGGCTGCACCATCGATTACCTGGCGCCGGGCCGCGAGGGCGACGTGCTGACGGCGCACGCCGTCGAACAGGCGCTGGCCGGCAAGAGCGGCGTCTACGACGTCAGGGTGAGCAACCAGGATGGCCGCGCCATCGCGCTCTTTCGCGGCAAGTCGATCCGCGTGGCGGGTGAAGTCATACAAGAGCAGTCTTGAACTGCCGTTGCAGCTTTAAATAGTTAAAGAACCGATTAGGAGACAGAAATGGTCCAACGTACGCCTTCCCCGAATGACCTCGAGCCGATCGAGCGCGCCAGCAAGGATGAACTGCAGGCGCTGCAGCTCGAACGCATGAAATGGACGCTCAAGCACGCGTATGACAACGTGCCCCATTACCGCGCCGCTTTTGACGAAGCGGGCGTGCATCCGGACGACCTGAAGTCGCTGTCCGACTTGTCGAAATTCCCGTTCACCGATAAAAAAGTCTTGCGCGATAATTACCCGTTTGGCCTGTTTGCCGTGCCGCGCGAGCAAGTGGTGCGCATCCACGCGTCGAGCGGCACCACGGGCAAGGCCACGGTGGTTGGCTACACGCAGAACGACATCGATACCTGGGCCAATGTGGTGGCGCGCTCGATTCGCGCCGGCGGCGGCCGCGCGGGCGACATGGTGCATATCTCCTACGGCTACGGCCTGTTCACGGGCGGCCTGGGCGCGCATTACGGCGCCGAACGCCTGGGCTGCACGGTCATCCCGATGTCGGGCGGGCAGACGGAAAAGCAGGTGCAATTGATCCAGGATTTCAAGCCGTCTATCATCATGGTCACGCCATCGTACATGCTCAACATCATCGAGGAATTCACGCGCCAGGGTCTCGATCCGGCTGAATCGTCGCTGAAGGTGGGCATCTTCGGTGCCGAGCCGTGGACGGACGCCATGCGTTCGGAAATCGAAGCGCGTGCCGGCATCGACGCCGTCGATATCTACGGCTTGTCCGAAGTGATGGGCCCTGGCGTGGCGTCCGAATGCATCGAGAGCAAAGACGGTCCCGTCATCTGGGAAGACCATTTTTACCCGGAGATCATCGATCCGGAAACGGGCGAAGTGCTGCCGGACGGCGCAGAGGGCGAGCTGGTGTTTACCTCGCTGTCGAAAGAAGCGCTGCCCATCATCCGCTACCGCACGCGCGATTTGACCCGCTTGCTGCCGCCCACCTCGCGCTCGATGCGCCGCATCGGCAAGATCACGGGCCGTTCGGACGACATGCTGATCATCCGCGGCGTGAACGTCTTCCCCACGCAGATCGAAGAGCTGATCCTCAAAATGCCGAAGCTGGCGCCGCAATACCAGCTGGTGGTCACGCGCGACGGCCACCTCGACAAGCTCGAAGTGATCGCCGAGCTGCGCATCGACCTGACGTCGAGCATCTCGGCCAGCGAAACGGACGCCCTGACGCGCGAGCTGGAACACCGCATCAAGACGCACGTGGGCGTGAGCACGCGCGTGCGCCTGGTGGCCGCTGCCGGCATCGAACGCACTTTGACGGGCAAGGCCCGCCGCGTGGTCGACCAGCGGCCGAAGATTTTCTCCTGATAGCCCGAACAAGGAACCAAACATGAACGACGCTTTTATCTGTGACGCCGTACGCACCCCGTTTGGCCGCTACGGCGGTTCCCTCTCCAGCGTGCGCGCGGACGACTTGGGCGCGCTGCCGATTGCCGCGCTGATCGCCCGCAACCCGTCCGTCGACTGGTCCGCCATCGACGACGTGTTCTACGGCTGCGCCAATCAGGCGGGCGAAGACAACCGCAACGTGGGCCGCATGGCCGCGCTGCTGGCTGGCTTGCCTGCCGCCGTACCCGCCAATACCATCAACCGCCTGTGCGGCTCCAGCCTGGATGCCGTCGGCATGGCTGCCCGCTCCATCAAGGCGGGCGAAGCGGAGCTGATCATCGCCGGTGGCGTGGAAAGCATGACGCGCGCGCCTTTCGTGATGGGCAAGGCCGACAGCGCCTTCTCGCGCGCGGCGAAAATCGAAGACACGACCCTGGGCTGGCGCTTCGTCAACGGCAAGATGAAAACGCAGTACGGCATCGACACCATGCCGGAAACGGCGGAAAACGTGGCCGTGGAATTTGGCATCAGCCGCGCCGACCAGGATGCGTTGGCGCTGCGCAGCCAGCAGCGCTGGGCAGCCGCCCATGCGGCCGGCGTCTTCGATCGCGAAATCGTGCCTGTCGCCGTGCCGCAAAAAAAGGGTGATCCAAAGATGGTCACCAGCGACGAACATCCGCGTCCCGACACCTCGATCGAGATGCTGGCAAAGCTCAAGGGCGTGGTCAGGCCGGACGGCACGGTCACGGCTGGCAATGCCTCGGGCCTGAACGACGGCGCCTGCGCCATCCTGCTGGCGTCCGCCGCCGCCGTGGATAAATACAAATTGACGCCGCGCGCAAAGGTGCTGGGCATGGCCACGGCCGGCCTGGCGCCGCGCATCATGGGTTTTGGCCCGTCGCCCGCGTCGCGCAAGGTGCTGGCGCAGACAGGATTGACCATCGAGCAGATGGATGTGATCGAACTCAATGAAGCGTTTGCGGCGCAGGCGCTGGCCGTGACGCGCGACCTGGGCCTGGCGGACGATGCGGTCCACGTGAACCCGAATGGCGGGGCGATTGCCATCGGCCATCCGCTGGGCGCATCCGGTGCGCGCCTGGTGATGGCGGCCCTGAACCAGCTGGAGCGCACGGGTGGGCGCTATGCGCTGTGCACCATGTGCATCGGCGTGGGGCAGGGTATTGCCGTTGTCATCGAACGCGTATAAAAGCAGTACACAAAACAAGGTGCAAGATAGCACCATCCAATTTGACCGTAATGCCAACCTGGTGGAGACCACAATGATTGCCAATATCTTCAAGAAAACCCTGATCGCCGGCGTGCTGGCCATGTCCGCTGCGGGCGCGTATGCGGCCGAGAACATCAAGATCGGTTCCGTGCTGTCCGTCACGGGACCGGCCGCCTTCCTGGGCGACCCTGAACTGAAAACCCTGCAGCTGTACATCGAGAAAATCAATGCGGCCGGCGGCGTGCTGGGGCGCAAGCTGGAACTGGTGCACTACGACGATGGCAGCGATGCGGCCAAGGCAAACGGTTTTACCAAGCGCCTGATCGAGTCGGACAAGGTCGATGTACTGATCGGCGGCACCACCACGGGGGCAACGATGGCGATGGCACCGCTGGTGGAGCGCGCCAGCATGCCGTTCATCTCGCTGGCCGGCGCCGTGGTGATCATCGATCCCGTGAAAAAATGGGTCTTCAAGACGCCGCATACGGACCGTATGGCGGCCGAGAAGGTATTCGAGGACATGAAGAAGCGCGGCATCAGCAAGGTGGGCCTGCTGTCGGAAACGAGCGGCTTCGGCGCCTCGGGGCGCAAGGAATCGCAGATCGTCGCCTCGAAATATGGCATCACCCTGGTGGCCGATGAAACTTATGGTCCGAAAGACACGGACATCACGGCGCAGCTCACGCGCATCAAGAACACCGCCGGCGTGCAAGCCGTCTTCGTCTTCGGCCTGGGCCAGGGGCCGGCGGTCGTGACCAAGAACTACGGCCAGCTGGGCATGGCCGCACTGCCGCTGTACCAGTCACACGGCGTGGCGTCGGACGAATATCTGAAGCTGTCCGGCAAAGCCGCCGAAGGCGTGCGCCTGCCAACGCCAGCCCTGCTGATCGGCGCCATGCTGCCGGACAGCGACGCGCAAAAGGCCATCGTGGTCGGCTACGACAAGACGTATAAAGAGCGCTACAAGATTGATCCGTCGACCTTTGGTGGCTATGCGCTCGATGCCCTGAACCTGTCGGTGGATGCCATCAAGCGTGCCGGCGGCACGGACCGCGAAAAAGTGCGCACGGCACTGGAACAGACCAAGAATTTTGTGGGCACGACCGGCGTTTTCAACATGTCGGCGAAAGACCACATGGGCCTGGACCTGTCGGCGTTCCGCATGGTGGAAGTGAAGAACGGCGAATGGCAATTGTCGAAATAATGTAAGCCAGAAGTACCTGCGCGGGCTGCCCTCGAAGGCGGTCCGCGCGTAGCCGAACATAATGGAGACACCATGGAAGTCGCTCAATTTCTACAATTTCTGTATTCCGGGATGACGGTCGGTTCCGCCTACGCGCTGGCGGCACTGGGCTTTACCATCATCTACAACACCAGCGGCGTGATCAACTTCGCCCAGGGCGAGTTCATCATGCTGGGCGGGATGCTGGCCGCCGTGATGTCCGCCGCCGGCGTGCCGCTGCCGCTGGCCATCATCCTGGCCGTCATCGCCACGGGCCTGGTTGGCCTGTTGATGGAAAAAACCGTGATCGAACCGGCGCAAAATGCGCAGGTCATTACCCTGTTGATCATCACCATCGGTGCCTCGCTGGTGCTGCGTGGCCTGGTGCAAATCTGGCTGGGCAAGGACACGCACTCGCTGCCAGCCTTTTCCGGCGACGCGCCGATCGAATTTTTGGGCGCCAGCCTGCTGCCGCAAAGCCTGTGGGTGCTGGGCGTGACCGTCGTCATCGTGCTGGTGCTGGGCTGGTTCTTCGGTCGCACCCTGATGGGCAAGGCCATGCTGGCCACTTCGCACAACAAGCTGGCTGCGCAACTGGTGGGCATCAACACGCGCAAGGTGCTGCTGTTTTCGTTCGGCCTGTCAGCACTCTTGGGCGCGGCGGGCGGCATCCTTGTTGCGCCGATCACGTATACCTCGTATGACGCGGGCATCATGCTGGGCCTGAAAGGCTTTGTCGCTGCCGTATTGGGTGGCCTGGGCGGAGGCGCCGGCGCGATTGCCGGTGGCCTGATCCTGGGCATCGCCGAAGCCATGACGGCCGGTTACATTTCGTCGGCCTACAAGGACGCCGTGCCGTTCGTGCTGATTTTATTGATCCTGTTCTTCCTGCCGCAAGGCTTGTTTGGCGCTAAAAATTCGGAGCGTGTATGAAGACGCAGTTGCCAACATTCCTTACCAGTTCGCGCCATGGCGGGCTGCTGTTGCTGGCCCTGGTGCTGGCCATCCTGCCGCTGTTTCTCACCAACGCGTTCTATTATGACGTGGCGATCCGCATTGCGCTCAACGCCATCGTCGTCATCGGCCTGAACCTGCTGATGGGCTATACGGGCCAGATCAGTCTGGGCCACGCGGGTTTCTATGGCCTGGGCGCGTATGCGTCGGCCGTGCTGACCACGCACTACAACTGGCCGCCGCTGGCGGCGCTGGCGGCGGGCGCCGTCGCTACTGGCCTGCTGGCGCTGTTGCTGGCCCGCCCTGTATTGAAACTCAAGGGCCATACCCTGGCCATGGCGACCCTGGGACTGGGCATCATCATTTCCATCGTCATCAACAACGAGACGCAGTGGACGGGCGGCCCGGACGGCATCGGCGTCTCCGCCTTCAGTATCGCCGGTCTGGAAATCGCCGGTGAAAAATCGTGGTACCTGGTGTGCGCCGTGCTGCTGTTGCTGGTCACGTGGCTGGCCCTGAACCTGATCGATTCGCCCGTCGGGCGCGCGCTGCAGGCGATCCACGGCTCGGAAGTGGCGGCCCGCGTGGTCGGCGTCGATACGACCCGCTTCAAGGTGCGCGTGTTCGTGCTGTCGGCCGTCATTGCCAGCATCGCGGGCAGCATCAGCGCCCACTACATCGGCTTCATTACACCGAACCTGGCCGGTTTCTTCCACTCGATCGAGCTGGTGACGATGGTGGTGGTGGGCGGCATGGCGTCGATCTTCGGTTCCATCATCGGCGCGGCCCTGCTGACGATCCTGCCGCAACTGTTGTCCAGTTTTGAAGGCTGGGAAACGGTGGTCTTCGGCGTGATCCTGATGGCGACCATGATTTTCATGCCCAAGGGGCTGGTACCGAGCCTGGCCAGCCGTTCGCGCAAGCGGGCAGGGGTGCCGCAGGCACCCGAAGCCCCCGAAGGCGCGGCAAAACCACCGGCACAGGAGGTGTGAGATGCTGACGATTAATAAACTGAGCAAGAGCTTTGGCGGCGTGCATGCGGTGCAGGATGTGAGCTTTACCGTCAAGGAAGGCAATATCCATTCCGTGATCGGGCCGAATGGCGCCGGCAAGACGACTCTGTTCAACCTGATCACGGGCGTGTACACGCCGAGCAAGGGCGAGATTTTGCTGAATGGCGAGAACGTGGCCGCCATGTCGCCCGATGCGTTGGCGCGGCGCGGCATGAGCCGCACCTTCCAGAATCTGCAAGTGTGCATGAACATGACGGCCATCGACAACGTGATGGTGGGCGCGCATTTGCGCCTGAACCAGAACCTGTTCGCCTCCATGCTGCGTTTGCCGTCCGTGCGCCGTGCCGATGCTGCTTGCCGCGACGAGGCGGCGGGCCTGATGGAGTTTGTCGGCGTGGGGCGGCATATCGATGACGAGGCGGGGCAGATGTCGTATGGGGCGTTAAAACGCCTGGAAATCGCCCGCGCTCTGGCGGCCAAGCCGAAAGTGCTGCTGCTCGATGAACCGGCGGCTGGCCTGAACCATACGGAGACGGGCGAGATCGAAGCCTTGATACGCAAGGTGGCGCAATCGGGTGTGACGGTGGTGCTGGTCGAGCATGACATGAAACTGGTGATGAATCTGTCGGACCATATCCTGGTGCTCGACTATGGCAAGAAGCTGGCCGAAGGGACTGCCGCCGAAGTGCGCGCGAACCCCGACGTGGTGGCGGCATATCTGGGAGTGGCTGCATGAAGTACGAAAAAAATCAGGAAAAACCTCAGACACCGCTGGTGCTCGATATCGCCGGCTTGACCAGCCATTACGGCCGCATTCAGGCCTTGCATGGCATCGACTTGCAGGTGCGCCAGGGCCAACTGGTAGCGCTGGTGGGCGCGAATGGCGCCGGCAAGACCACCCTGCTGCGGGCGATTTCGGGCGTGCAGCCGATCAGCGCCGGCAGCATCGCCTTCGCCGGCCAGGACGTCAGCCGCATGAGTGCCGACAGGCGCGTGCGTGCCGGCATTTGCCAGGTGCCGGAAGGGCGGCAAGTGTTCGGCCCCATGACGGTGGAAGACAATCTTTGCCTGGGCGCCTTTACGCGCCCGGCACAGGACGTGGCGGGCGACATGGAGCGCATGTACGGCCTGTTCCCGATTTTGAAGGAAAAGCGGCTGCTGCTGGCCGGGACCTTATCGGGCGGGCAGCAGCAGATGCTGGCCATGGCGCGTGCGCTGATGGGCCGTCCGCAACTGCTGCTGCTCGACGAGCCCAGCATGGGCCTGGCGCCCTTGCTGATCGCCGAAATCTTCCGCATCGTGGCCGAACTGCGCGACCAGGGCATCACCATCTTCCTCGTCGAGCAAAACGCGCATGCCGCCCTGTCGATCGCGGACGTGGGCTATGTGATCGAGACGGGCGCCATTACGCTGTCTGGTCCCGGTCCCGAATTGCTGCACAACGAGCAGGTACAAAGCGCGTACTTGGGTATGTAAAAATCCGGGGTCAGACCCCAGCTCTCTGCTGCGTCTTAACGAAGCATGCGTGGCATTTCAAGAGGAAGCAACATGGTCAAAGTCTACGAAATCAACGGCGTCACCCCCGTCGTCCACCCCAGCGCCTACGTGCATCCATCGGCCGTGCTGATTGGCGACGTGATCGTCGGTCCGCGCTGCTACATCGGCCCGCTGGCCTCGATCCGCGGCGACTTCGGCCGATTGATCCTGGAAGAGGGCGCGAACCTGCAAGATACCTGCG
Source organism: Janthinobacterium lyxosi (assembly GCF_051380665.1). Classification (NCBI taxonomy): domain Bacteria; kingdom Pseudomonadati; phylum Pseudomonadota; class Betaproteobacteria; order Burkholderiales; family Oxalobacteraceae; genus Janthinobacterium; species Janthinobacterium lyxosi. The sequence goes on along the minus strand of NZ_JBNYXM010000010.1, from coordinate 110,742 downwards.
TCATGCACGGTTTTCCCGGCTGCGACACGGTGGTCGAAGTCGACGGTCATATCGGTCACGGCGCCGTGCTGCATGGCTGCCGCATCGGCCGCAACGCGCTGGTCGGCATGAACGCCGTGGTGATGGATAACGCCATCATCGGCGAGGAATCCATTGTCGCGGCCATGAGTTTCGTCAAGGCGGGCATGATCGTCGCGCCGCGCAGCATGGTGGTCGGTACGCCGGCCAAGGTGATGCGCGCGCTGACCGACGATGAGATCAGATGGAAAAGCTCGGGCACTGGCCAGTACCACGAACTGGCCGTGCGCTCCATGCAGACGATGCGCGAAGTGGAAGCCCTGACGGAAGTCGAGGCGAACCGCCAGCGCCTCAATTTTGAATCGGCCTTGCCGCTGCACCTGCACAAGAACGCAGCGGCGCAGTAACCCAATATAGGAGTAATACACATGGCTCACATCTCCACCCTGCAAAGCCTGATTGCCGGCCGCTGGCTGGGCGAAAGCGCCGCCGTGCCCCTGCACAGCGCCTTGAACAACCGCGTGATCTATCACACGCATGCCGAGAAGATCGATTTCGACGAGGCCGTCACGTATGCCCGAAAGACGGGCGTGCCGGGCTTGATGGCGCTGGACTTCCAGCAACGCGCCGCACGCCTGAAGGCGCTGGCCCTGTACCTGGTCGAGCGCAAGGAAGAACTGTATGCGATCTCGCACCTGTCGGGCGCCACGCGCGCCGACAGCTGGGTCGACATCGAGGGCGGCACTGGCACCCTGTTTGCCTACGCCAGCATGGGCAGCAACGAGCTGCCGTCGTCGAACGTGCTGCACGAAGGCCCGGCCATCGCGCTGGGCAAGAAAGGCGGCTTCGCCGGCACGCACATCCTGGTACCGCGCGGCGGCCTGGCCGTGCACATCAACGCCTTCAATTTCCCCATCTGGGGCTTGCTGGAAAAATTCGCGCCGAGCTTCCTGGCCGCCATGCCCTGCATCGCCAAGCCTGCCACGGCGACGAGCTATCTGACGCAGGCCGTCGTGCGCATGATGCATGAATCAGGCTTGCTGCCGGCGGGTAGCCTGCAACTGGTGATCGGCTCCACGGGCGACTTGCTGGACCGCCTGAATGGCCAGGATTTCGTCACCTTTACGGGGTCGGCCGCCACGGCCGCCAAGCTGCGCACCAATCCGAACCTGATCGCCCAGTCCGTGCCCTTCAATGGCGAAGCCGATTCGCTCAACTGCGCCATCCTGGCGCCGGATGTCACGCCCGACGATGTGGAGTTCGACCTGTTCGTCAAGGAAGTCGTGCGCGAGATGACGGGCAAGTCGGGCCAGAAGTGCACGGCAATTCGCCGCATCATCGTGCCCGAACACCTGTTGGACGCCGTCGGCACGCGGTTGCGCGAACGCCTGGCCAAGGTAGTGGTGGGCGATCCAGCCATCGAAGGCGTGCGCATGGGTGCGCTGGCCTCGAAAGAGCAGCAGAACGACGTGGCCGAACGGGTCGCCACTTTGTCGCAAGGCAATGAGGTGGTGTTCGGTGCGGCCGACGGTTTCAATCCGCTCGGCGATGATGCGCAAGACGGCAGCTTCTTTTCTCCGACCCTCTTGCTGTGCCGCGACGCCTTCGGCAACGATGCCGTGCATGACGTGGAAGCGTTCGGTCCCGTCAGCACCATGATGGGCTACACGGATATCGACGAAGCGCTGGCCCTGGCCGCGCGCGGCAAGGGCAGCCTTGTCAGCACGCTGGTCACGCGCGATCCGAAGATAGCGGCGCGCGTGGTGCCGCACGTGGCGGCCACGCATGGCCGCGTGCACGTGCTCGAGCGCGTGGCCTCCGTCGATTCGACGGGCCACGGTTCGCCATTGCCGCAACTGAAGCACGGCGGCCCAGGCCGCGCGGGCGGCGGCGAAGAACTGGGCGGCGTGCGCGCCGTGCGCCACTACCTGCAACGGGCAGCCGTGCAAGGTTCGCCGACCATGCTGGCGGCCATCACGGGCGAATACGTGCGCGGGGCGGACGTCAACGAAAGCCCGATTCACCCATTCCGCAAGCACTTCGAGGACCTGAAGACGGGCGACTCGCTGCTCACGCACCGCCGCACCGTCAGCGAAGCGGATATCGTCGCTTTCGGCGGCATCTCGGGCGACTTCTTCTACATGCACTTCGACGAAATCGCGGCCAAGGAATCGCAATTCGGCAAGCGCATCGCCCACGGCTACTTCGTGCTGTCGGCCGCTGCCGGCCTGTTCGTCTCGCCTGGCGTCGGTCCTGTGCTGGCCAATTATGGTCTGGACAACCTGCGTTTTGTCGCCCCTGTCGCCATCGGCGACACCATCCGCGCCCGCCTGACCTGCAAGCGCAAGGTCGACCGCAACCGCAAGGACGTGTTTGGCGTAGGCCAGGGCGTGGTCGCGTGGGACGTGCAGGTGACGAACCAGAACGAGGAACTGGTGGCCAGTTACGACATTCTGACCCTGGTGTCGAAGCGCGAGTAAGCGTCTCCGGCAGGACTGGTTTGAACGGCGCCGCCCGCGATCTTCGCGCGGGTGGCGTTTTTTTATCCAAGTTCTTTTCGTCTTGAATTATCCATAAGTGTATGAAAAATATAGGCTAAGTGTGGTTTTGCACGGCGTGCTATTTAGATAAATCCCTCTAGAACGCGTGCTTTTTTCGTGAAAAGCGGCAAATTTGCTCATTGCCTCAAGAAAACTTTCCAACGTAAAACCTTTTCTCTGTAGCATGGTTTTACTCACTGGTCACGCCGCCAAGCACGCTCCACGACGCGCTGGCGGCGCGAAAAAAACGGACCCGGCCTTTTACGGCCGGTGAGCCAACGACCGCGAGTCCCATTCCACGATTAACGTTCACCGCTACGGGTATTTAATTACTATGAATAAACACGTCCTGATTTTTCTGCTGGCCATGCCCCTGGCCATCAGTCATGCCTACGCCGACGAGGCCAATGGCCCTACCGTCAAGATCAGCGGTTACGGCACGGCCGCGCTGACCATGGCCGATACCGACAACGCGCAGTTCGCGCGCCCGAACCAGGCCGCCGGCGCCGGCCGCACTGCCCGCACGGGCATCGATTCCAACCTGGGCTTGCAAGCCAATGTCACCGTCAATCCCTGGCTGTCGGCCACCGTCCAGGGCCTGGCGCGCAAGGATGGCGAGGATGATTTCGGCGCTGAGCTGGCATGGGCTTTCGCCAAGGCCAAGGTGTCGGACAGCTTCAGCGTGCGCGTTGGCCGCATGGGCCTGCCCGTCTTCATGATCTCCGACTACCGTAACGTGGGCTATGCCAACACCATGCTGCGCCCACCGGGCGAAATGTATTCGCAGGTGCCTCTCAACAGCATCGATGGCATCGACGGCACCTACCAGTTCAGCGCGGGCGACACCAGCATCACCACGCAGCTGGCGCTGGGCCGCACCAAGGCCACCCTGGCGACAGGGCCGGATTCGACCGTGCAGGTGGAAGGCAAGTCCATCGTCGCCCTCAACGTGGTGGCCGAACATGGTCCCGTCACCGTGCGTTTCGGCCGTGCCGAGACCAAGCTGACGATCAACGATTCGCCCAGCCTGAATACCTTGATGGGCAGCTTGCGCGCGGCTGGTGCTGGCTACAAGTTCGCCCAGCTGGGCGCGCTGGCCGATGCGCTGGAAGTCAAGGACAAGAAGGCGTCATTCACGTCCGTGGGCCTGGGTCTGGACTGGAACAACGTGCTGGTACAGTCCGAATATGCGAAGCGCAAGACGGACAGCTATGTTAGCGACAGTACCTCGTGGTACGTGATGGGCGGCTACCGCATCGGCGCCTTCCTGCCGTATTACAGCCACGCCAGCCTGAAGGCCAATGGCCGCGTGAACAACACCGTGCCGGCTGCCTGCCCGCCTGGCTATCCGGCCGCCTGCACGCCGACCCTGCGCGCCCTGTCGGCCGGCGTCAATACCATGGCCAACACGCGCAACCAGCTGGAGCAATCGACGGACAGCATCGGCGTGCGCTGGGACTTCCACCGTTCGGCAGCGCTGAAAGTGCAGATCGACCGCATCAAGCCGAAGAATGGCCCGGGCCTGTTCGTGCAAGCCAAGCCTGGCTTCCATGGTCCCGTCACGGTGGCCGCCGCCGCCATCGATTTCGTTTTCTAAGGAGCGCCGCATGAAACCATTGATCGTGAATATGGCTGCCTTGCTGGCACTGTCGATTACCGTTCCCGCCATGGCCGAAGTGGTCGTGGTGGTCAATCCGAAGAGCGCCGCCGGCGCCATGACGAATGAACAGGTAGCGCAATTTTTTCTCGGTAAATCGACGGCCATGACGCCGATCGACCAGCCGGAAAGCGCCGCCGTGCGCGCCGAGTTCTACAAGAAGGTGACGGACAAGGAGCCATCGCAAGCCAAGGCCCTGTGGTCCAAGCTGGTCTTCACGGGCAAGGCGACCTTGCCGAAGGAAGTGGCCAATAGCGCCGACGTGAAGAAGGCTGTCGCAGCCGATCCGAAAGCCATCGGCTATATCGAAAAGAGTGCCGTCGACGGCACCGTCAAAGTGGTGCTGACGGCGCCATAAAGCCGGTTCGGGCCGCGCGCCATGCGGCGGCCCGATAATTCATCAACATCAGGAGAAAGCAATGAGCATCAAACGCAAGATATGGGCGCTGCCTGTCGTCTCGGCCGTGATCTTCGGCCTGGGACTGGCCGTCAGTGCCTATCTGTCCACGGCCGCGCTCAATTCCATCCACGCCACCGAAAGCGCCGACTATCCCGTGCTCGACATGGCCAAGTCGCTGACGCTGGACGTGGCCGCCGTCGGAGACGCCCTGCGCGATGCCGTCAGCGAGGGCGACAAGGAGCGCATCGGGCAAGTCGGTGGCCAGGCCGTCAAGCTGCGCGCCAAGCTGGCCGCCTTTGCGGCCATTCCCGGCCAGCGCGAGCAGGGCCAGCAGCTGGCCAAAGAATTCGATGCCTACTATGCACCGGCCCTGAGCGCGGCGCGCATCATGTTGGAAATGGAAGAGGGCGACCCGCAAGCGACAGTGGCGCGCATGCAGGGCGCGCTGGCGGTACTCAATACGGACCTGGCAAAGACCAACGAGCAGGCGCAATTGCAGTTCAAGCAGGGCATAGAGCGCAGTGCGGCGAACGTGCGCAATGCGCTCAATACCAGCATCGCCGTGGCGCTGGCCGTCATCGTTTGCCTTGTGGCCGTGTCGCACTTTGTCGTGCGCGCCATTTGGCAGCAACTGGGTGGCGAGCCAGAATATGCGCGTCAGATCGCGCGCGCCGTGGCCGATGGCGACCTCTCGATGGAGATATCCACCGAGGCCGGCGACCAGGCCAGCCTGCTGGCGGCGTTGAAGGACATGCGCGCCAAGCTCGGTGGCATGGTCTCCGACATCAAGGCGTCGGCTGAAACCATTCAGGTGGCCAGCGCTGAAATCGCGCAGGGCAATGCGGACCTGGCCGCGCGCACGGAGTCGCAGGCGGGCAGCCTGGACCAGACGGCGCGCGCCATGGATAGCCTCACAAGCACCGTGCGCGACAACGCGGCCAATGCGGGCCAGGCGCATGAACTGGTGGTGTCGGCTTCTTCCGTCGCCGTGAAAGGCGGGCAAGTGGTCAGCCAGGTGGTCACCACCATGGGCGAGATCAACGACTCGTCCAGACGCATCGTCGACATCATCGGCGTCATCGACGGCATCGCCTTCCAGACGAATATCCTGGCCTTGAATGCGGCCGTCGAAGCGGCGCGCGCGGGCGAACAGGGACGCGGTTTTGCCGTGGTGGCATCCGAAGTGCGCAACCTGGCGCAGCGCAGCGCGGCAGCGGCGCGCGAAATCAAGCAATTGATCGGCGATTCGGTGGCCAAAGTGAATGTCGGCTCGAAGCTGGTCGACGAAGCGGGCCTGACCATGGGCCAGATCGTCGATTCCGTGAAAAAGGTGGCCGACATCATGGCCGAGATCAGTGCCGCCAGCCAGGCACAGAGCGCCGGCATCGGCGACATCGGCGTGGCCATCGGCAGCATGGACCAGATGACGCAGCAAAATTCCGCGCTGGTGGAAGAAGCGTCGGCGGCGGCAGAATCGCTGCAGGAACAGGCCGTGCAACTGGGTACGGCGCTGGCCGTGTTCAAGCTGGCGCAGGGAAGCTTGCCGCCGATCGCCACCGTGCCGACGGCACGGCGGCTGGCGTTGACGAAGGCCGCTTAGGCCTGCAGCCCGAACGGATCGTCGATGCTGTGCGCCGGCTGGGTGAACCAGCGCGGACCGTTTTGCGTCATGTAAAAATGGTCTTCGTGGCGGATGCCGAATTCGCCGGGGATGCAGATCATCGGCTCGTTCGAGAAGCACATGCCCACGTCGAGCGGTGTCGTGTCATTGCCCACCAGGTAAGGCCACTCGTGGATATCGAGGCCGATGCCGTGGCCCGTGCGGTGCGGCAGGCCGGGCAATTTGTAGCCGGGGCCGAAGCCGTCCGCTTCCAAAGAGACGCGCGCGGCGCGATCCACGTCGCCGCAGGGCACACCCAGCCCGGCGGCGGCGAACGCGGCGGCCTGCGCCGCCTTTTCGCTGTTCCACACGCTGCGCTGGCGCTCGCTGATGGCGCCAAACACATAGGTACGCGTGATGTCGGAGATGTAGTTCATCACCTGGCAGCCCGTATCGATCAGCACCGTGTCGCCCGCCTTCAAGGTTTGTACGTAGTTGACGCCATGCGGGTAAGCCGTCGCCTCGCCGAACAGCACGATGCAGAAGTAGGAACGGGGTGCGCCCACCTTGCGGTGCGCGCGCTGGATGAATTCTTCCACTTCCACCGTCGTGATGCCTTCGTACAGCATGCTGGCCGTGGCCACGTGCACGGCCAGGGTCATGTCCATCACGCGCTGCATCAGGGCGATTTCCGCACTGGATTTGCGGCTGCGGCAGTATGCCGTGACCGCGCGCGCGTTTTCCAGCGCATAGCCGGGAGCCAGAGGCTTGATGCCGTCGTAGATGAAGAAGGCGGCGCTTTCGCAGATGCCCACGCGCGGCGGCTGGTGCGCGTCTTGCGCCACGCCCATGCGCGCCAGCACGTCGACGAAAAGCTGGTACGGGCTTTCATGTTCTTCCCAGCAATTGACACGGCCCTCGATGAGCATGAAGCCTTGCAAGGTGCTTTCCTCGAAGGCGGGAGCGATGTATTCGATCTCTCCGCTGGCTGGCAGGATGGCGCCCACCATACGTTCGCTGGCATACCATTTGGTGCCCGTGAAATAGGTGAGGTTGGCGCCTGCGTTCAGGTAGATCGCGGCGATGCCCTGTTCGCGCATGAACGCCTGCGCCTTGGCGATGCGTTGCGCATGTTCGTCCTTGCCGATGGCGACCATGCCGCCCGTCATGTCCGACAGCGATGCCAATGCCTGTTCGATGGAAGTGCCACCTATGCTCATGCCTGCTCCTTTGCTCGATGCTGAATATGGAATGCGGGCATGATATCAGTTCGCGCCCTTCGGCTTGAGCCCGGGCGCGCCGCCAGCGGCATCGGGCGGGGCCAATACCAGGTCGTGCGGATAGGTGAAGTGCCAGTCCGCGTAGCGCTGCTTGCGGCGCAGACTGGCGTCTTCGTCGAGAAAGTTATCCTGCTTGATGGGGATCTGCGGCGAGAGCGAATGGATGCCGACGATGCGTCCCTCCTGCCGCAGCACGCCCCATTCCGCCTTGCCCGTGACGGGGTCCGCATACAGGCGGCGCAAGTGCTGCCGGGCGTTGGCAAAGCGCGGGTCGCGCAGCAATTCCTGCAAGGTCAAGGGATAGCGGGGCCGCCCGTCGGTCGGCGTGCTGTCGTAGTAGCGGCCCAGCGCGTTGCGGAATTCATGGCCGATGAACAGCAGCTCGCGCTCCTTGTCGCGCCGCGCGGCCGTGGCATGCAATTCGCTGGCCAGCACCAGGCCCACGCCCATGAAGGCCACCAGCATCAGGGTCCAGATATACGCGAAACCCCGTGCGCGGCGTTGAAAACTAGAGCTGCTCAAAGGGGATGCCCTCGCGCGTCTTGCCCTTGGCGCCGCTGCGCACGTCGGCCACGCCGCCGATCTCGCCATTGGGCGAAGGGATCAATTGCCAGGTAGCGGCGGACTCCGTGACGGGGTCCAGCGGCACGCTGCGGAAGTAATGGTGGGTTACCAGGTCGGCCAGCGCGGCCGGATACTCTCCCTTGTCGGCATAGTATTTATCGAGGCCGCTCCTGAGTACCTGCAGGTTTTCCTTCAACGCGACTTCCTTCGACTTTTCCACCGAGCCGAAATAGCGGGGAATGGCGATCGTCAGCAGCAGCGAGATGATCGCCAGCACCACCAGCAGTTCGACCAGCGTAAAACCGCGGCGCGGAGTAGAGCAGGGCATCGACATCACCATTCCTTGAGCGGTACGCTGTTCAGGCCCACCTTGGTCGAGCGCGAGGCGACGTCGAATACGTCTTCGCCTTCGCTGGGATTGTCGGGCGGCGAGGCATAGGCGCGCTTGCTCCAGCTATCGGCGGCGCTGCCGTCTTCCCTGGGCTGGAACGGGTCGCGCGGCAGGCGGCGCAAAAAATAGATGTTCTGCTTCGAGACGCTGCGCTGGTCGGGCACGCCCTCGACCAGTTCCTCGAGTTTTTTTGGATAGCCGGATGCGCCCAGCGACAGCTTGATGCGGCCATTGTCCGAGGCGCGCTTGTAGGCATCGATGGCTTCCCGGATTTCGATCAGGGCGCTGCGCAATTGCTGTTCCTTCGCCCGTTGCAAGGCTACCTGCGCCATCGGCACGGCCACCGTGGCCAGGGTCGCCATGATGGCCAGGGTGATCATCAGCTCGATGAAGGTAAAGCCTTGCTGCTTCACTGGCCATCTCATTGGCCACCCTTGACAGTGGCCTTCTCGCCGGCGGCCGGCGCTTCGTCGCCGCCCGTCATGGGCGAGCCGGTACGCGGCGCGGCCTGCTCGGGCGCGGCGATAGCCTCAGTGCTGCCGCTGACGCTGGCGCGGCCGCCCACGGATGCCTCGGTGCCCGAGTTGAATTCGGCCGTCATCAGGTCCGGGCGGCGGATGCTGCGCAGCAGGCGCGGCGTGATCGACAGCACGATCTCGCTGCGCATGGCGTCGTCCTTCTGGCTGCCGAACAGGCGGTTCAGCACGGGCAGTTCGCCCACGCCCGGCACCTTGTTGGCCGTGCCCCGGTCTTCGTCGCTGATCAAGCCTGCCAGCACCTGCGTCTCGCCATCCTTCAGGCGCAGCACCGTGGAAGCGCTGCGCGTGCCGATCTGGTAAGCCTGCGTGCCCGTCTTGCTGATCACTTCCTTGACGACGTTCGACACTTCCAGATTGATTTTGATGGCCACCTCGTCGTCCAGGTAGACGTTCGGCTCGACGTCGAGTTTCAGGCCCACGTCGATGTAGTTGACGCTGTCGGAACTGACGCCGTTATTCGTCGTGACGGTAATGACGGGCACGCGGTCACCGATCAGGATCTTGGCCTTTTCCTTGTTGCGCACGCGGATGCGCGGGTTGGCCAGGATATTGCTGTCGCTGTCCGTCTTGTTGGCGTTCAGGGTGACGCCGCCGATGCCCAGGTTGATATTGTCGCCATTGATGCGGTGCAGGTCCGCCACCTTCAGGCCGCCCAAGCCGCTGCCGACACCGGCCAAGGTCAGGCTGGCCTGGTCGGGCCAGCGCACGCCCAGTTCCATCAGGCGCGTGCGCTTGACTTCCAGCACTTCCACTTCCAGCATCACTTCCGGGTCGGCCAGGTCTTGCACGTTGATGATGCGTTCGGCCATGCGCACCATTTCCGGCGTGTCGCGCAGCATGATGATGCCCAGCCGTTCGTCGGTGACGATATCCTTGGCCTTGAGCAGGGTTTTGATGGAAAACGCCACCGTCTTGACATCGGCATTGGCGAGGAAGAAGGTGCGCACCACCAGTTGCTGGTAATCCTTCACCTTTTGCGGCGTGTTCGGATAGATCGTGATCGACTTGTCGCTGGTGACGCTTTGTTCAAGCTGGTTGGCGCCCAGCAGCATGGCAATCGCCTCTTCGATGCTGGTGTCGCGTACGGAAATGGTGGCGCGCAGGGCGGGGTCGACTTCCTTGTCGAAGACGAAGTTCAGGCCCGAGACCTTGCTGATGAAGTCGAATACGGAGCGCAGCGGCGCGTCGCGAAATTCCAGGGTCACGGGTTTGCGGTAGGCGGCCGCCAGCTTGCCGCCGGTCGGCCGTGCCTTCGCCTGCTCGTCGCCGATGCGGCTTTTCAGGGCCAGTGCCTCGCGCTGTGCGGGACGCTCCTGCAGCACCTGGCGCAAGGCTTCCTGCGCTTGCGCGACGTTCGCTTCGCCGCCGCGCTGGTAGCTGGCCTGCGCTTCCTGCACCAGCTTGCGGTGCCGTTCATCCTGCGCCACGCCGGCCAGGCCCCGTTGCGCCACGTCGTTGCTGGCGTCCAGCGCCAGCGCCTGCTGGTACAGCGCTTGCGCTTCGGGCAGCTTGCCCTGCTGGCGCAGCGCCTCGGCGCGGCCATTCAGATTATTCAACGCGCGCATCTTGCCATTGGTGACGGCGATGCGGTACTTGGCGTTGCCCGGTTCGGCCTGCGCCGCCTGTTCCAGCAGGGCCAGGCCCTGTTCCGTGCGGCCCGCGCCCAACATGGCCTGGCCATCGTTATAGGCCTGGTTGCCGGCGCAGGCGGCCAGCAGGGACAGCATCGGGAGCAGGGTGATGAGAGTACGAGACATACATGCGGCGCGTCGTTTCAATTGAGGTCCCCTACGGCGAGTGTCTGTTTCTGGTTGAGTGGCAGATAGGTAAATTGCAGCGCGCCTTGCACCACGCCGTCGAAGCGGTAACGCTCTTCGAGCGTGTCGCCGGGGCGCGCTACCACGTTGCGATCACCCGCCTGCAGGAAGTAGGCGGCCTTGCCTTCATCGACAAAGCGGCCCAGGAATTGAAAGGGCAGCGGTGGTGGCGCGTTCGCATCGGTGCGGGCAGCGGGGAGTGCCGCCTGGGCGGCTTGTTGGTCGAGCATGATCTTTTTCGGCGTTTCCGGCTGCCAGCTTTGCTTGGCGAACAGGGTGGCCGCTTCCTCGTCCTCTAGCGCCCGGCGCGGATGGATGGCCAGCGCGCGATCGGTTTGCGGCGCGGCGACTGCAGCAAGAGGCGTGACCGCCACCCGCTCCACCTGGCGTGGGGTGGCTGTGGCCGGCCCCACGATGCTGCCTTCATCCTCGGGCGCGAAGAGGGCGGCCAGCAAGGTTGCCACGGCGGCGCCTCCCAGTACGGCTTTTTTCATCGGCGTACCTCCGTCTTTTTCACCAGCAGGATGAACTGGATGCGCGCGTCGATCTCGCCCGCTTCGATCTGCTCGCGCTTGAAAAGCACGGAGTCGAGCGTCAGGGTGGGCAGCGCTTGCAGGGCGTCGACGATAAAAGTTTGCAGCTGCGCGTATTCGGCCTTCACGGGCAGGGTGATCTGGTAACGCAAAAAGGCCGTGTTGCCATCCTCCTGCGGCTTGTAGTCGGCCTTGGCCAGGGTGACGCCGCTCTTTTGCGCTACCTCCAGCAATGCCTTCAACTGTTCGGGAATGCTGTCATGCGCGGGCAGGTAGGCGTGAAAGGCGGCCAGGCTGTCCGCATCGGCATCGAGCGTGACGGCCGCCTGCGGCAGTGCCGACTGTCTGGCCGCCGCGGCCAGTTGCACCGCCAGTTGCTGCTGGCGTTCGGCCAGCGCATCGCTCTGCTGCATGGCGAAAGCGGCCAGCGCCAGGCAGGCCGCGCCGATGGCGCAAGGCCAGCCCAGGCTACGCCACAGCCGTTGTGCTTCCCATTGCAGGCGCGGGGGGAGGCGCAGTTGCAGGCGTGGACGAGCCACAGGCATGCCGGCTTTCAACGCAGGTTTTATTGCCGCCATTGCGCCTCCAGCTGAAAACGGTAAGGGTGTTCGGGGCTGTTCGCATTCATCTCGTGCTTGAGCAAATACACGGAGCTGAACATGGGCTGCTGGTTCAGGAAGGCCAGGTAGTTGAGCATGTCCTGCGGCGTTTCTGCCTCGGCGGCGATTTTCAGGACGCTGGCGCCATCCTGTCCCTGCTGCGCGTTCAGGTCCAGTCCCAGCAGGGCCACGCGCACGTCGCGCGGCGGCTGCACCGTCCTGACCAGACGCGTGACGGGCAGGTTAAGCTGTCGCACGGCGGCGGCCACCTGTTTCAGTTCGAGGTTGCGCTCGCGCTGCTGGCCGGCGGACAAGGGGGTACGCACGGGATGCGCGGGCTGCAGCTGCGCCAGTTGCGCTTCCAGGCGCCGCGTTTCCTGCACCTGCACCAGCCAGTACACGGCGGCCGGCAGCAGCATCAAGCCGCCAGCCAGGCACAGAGCCAGGCGCCAGCCCTTGAAGGTTTGCTTTGCTCCGGGCGCCAGCAATTCCAGTCGGCTCAGGCCCATGCTGCCTCCCGCATCAGGTGGGCGGCGCCGGCCACGGGTATGAGCTGGAAGCGCACCGGCACGGCATCCTGAGGCACGCCGCTCAAGTCGAGCAGCGCCACGTGCTCGATGGCGTCCAGCTGTGGCGCGCGCAAGTTCCAGCGCCGCCAGGCCCGATCCAGTTCGTCGCCCCAGGCGGCGCCGCAGGACTGGCTGTGCAGGGCCGTGATGCGCCCGCCGCTCGTCGTTGCCAGCAGCAGCCGTCCGGCTTCCACCAGGGCGAAGGCGGCGGGCTTGCCGCCGGCGATGCTGCGCCAGGCCGGCCCGACGATAGGTTCGATGGACAGGCAGCGCCGGCCATGCGCGGCCGCCGCATCCTGCACGCCTTGCAGCAGGGCCGCATCGATGCCGCAGGCCAGGCGCGGCTTGCCATAAGGTGCATCGTCGCTAGCCAGGCGCCAGGTCCGCGCACCATCGCCATACACGGCAGCGAACTGGCTATGCAGGAAGCGCTGCGCGCTGCTCCGGTCGAGCAGGGCGCCACTCCACGGCACCATCAGCATGGCGCACCAGCGGCTGGCCAGGCTGACGGCCAGCGGCATCTTTTTGTCGCCATATTGTTCCAGGCAGCCGCGCAGGGCGGCTAGCGCCACTTCCCAGCTGGCGTCGGGGTTCAGGATAGGCAAATGGAAGGCGCTGTCCGCCACGGGACGGCCGGCGCGGCGCAGCACGCCGTGCAATCCGTGCGGCGCCAGGTGCAGGCACAGGGTGGCGCGGGTAACACGTTCAATAAGTGACACGATTGAGCTCCGCTAAAGTAGTTTCGCCGCGCCGCACCAGGTCCAGGCCCGCTTCGCGCGCCAGGCGAAAACCGTTGCGCGCCGCTTCTTCCTTCATCTGGCTCAGGGGCGCGCGCGTGCAGATCATTTCGCGCATGGCGTCGTTGAGCATCAAGACCTCGGCGACGGCTTTGCGGCCCTTATAGCCGGTGCCGCGGCAATGGCCGCAGCCCTTGCCGGCCATGAACTGCCAGTCCTGCACCTGGTGCAGGGCCAGACCGCTGTCGCGCAGCTGCTGCGCATCGGCCAGCACCTCGGCGCTGGCGTCGACGGCGCAATGGGCGCAATTGAGGCGCAGCAGGCGCTGCGCCACGATGCCATTCAGGGCCGCTGCAAAGCTGTAGGCATCGACGCCCATGTGCAGGAAGCGGCCGACCACGTCGAAGACGTTGTTCGCGTGCACGGTGGTAAACACCAGGTGGCCCGTGAGCGCCGCCTGCACGGCGATCTGCGCCGTTTCGTCGTCGCGGATTTCGCCGATCATGATCTTGTCGGGGTCGTGGCGCAGGATGGAGCGCAGGCCGCGCGCAAACGTCAGCCCCTTCTTTTCGTTGACGGGTATCTGCAGCACGCGCGGCAAGCGGTATTCGACGGGGTCTTCGATGGTGATGATCTTGTCGCGCCCCGTATTGATTTCCGTGATGGCCGCGTACAGGGTGGTGGTCTTGCCGGAACCGGTGGGCCCTGTCACCAGCAGCATGCCGTGCGGCTTGGCGGCCAGGCGGCGTATCTGCTCGATGGCGTCCTCGTTCAGGCCCAGGCTTTCCAGGCGCAGCGCCTGCGCCGCTTCCGTCAGCGCGCGCCGGTCCAGCAGGCGCAGCACGGCGTCTTCGCCAAAGATATTGGGCATGATGGAGACGCGAAAGTCGATCTCCGCCCCTTTCACGCGCACCTTGAAGCGGCCATCTTGCGGGATGCGCCGTTCGGCGATGTCCAGATCGGCCATGACCTTGATGCGCGAGATGATCTGTTCGGCCATCTGCAAGCCCTGCACCTGGCCCGCCTGCACCAGCACGCCGTCGACGCGGTACTTGATGACCAGGCTGGCCACGTCGCATTCGAGGTGGATGTCGCTGGCCTGGAATTTCAGGGCGTCGTAGATGGTGGAATTCACCAGTTTCACTACCGGGCTGCTGTCCTCGCTGATACGAATGAGCGAGATGTCTTCGATGCTCTGGTCCAGTCCCGGCACGTCATCGCCATGTTGCATCTCCTGCATCGCCTGCTGCACGCTTTCCTGCTGCAGCAAATAGGCGGCCAGGTCGTCCGGGTGCGCCAGCGCCACCGTGAAGGGCGCGGACAGGGCAAAGTCGGCCCATTGCAGCAAGTCTTCGGCAAACGGGTTGCCGATGACGAGCACGGGCGGCGCGCCGGGAACGCCTGCTTGCAACAGCACGCAGTCGCGCTGGGCGCAATCCGTGTAGGGCAGCAGGGCAAAGGCGGGCAAGGCGGCCTGCAGCTCGGCCATCGTCCAGGCCGGGTAGCGGAACAGGGCGGCCAGCTGGCGCAAAAAGACTTCGGGCGGCAGGGCCGCCGTTTCCTGCAGTACGGCCATCTGCGGGCGGCCCTGTTCCAGCGCGCTGGCGTGGGCCCGGCGCAGCATGGCGGCATCGAGCACGGTGCGTTCTTCGTCGCGTGCGTTCATGACATGAACTTCAAGATAAGCTCCCCGCCAGTTCAAAGATCGGCATGTACATCAGCACCACCACGCCGCCAATCACCACGCCGATGATGGTCATCAGGAGCGGCTCGAGCAGGCGCGACGCCCAGTCCACCCAGCGGGCGAATTCCTCGTCGTGGAACTTGGCCGAACGTTCCAGCATGTCGCCCAGGCGGCCCGTGTTTTCTCCCACTTTCAGCAGCGATTGCGCCACCGGCGTGGCCATGCTTGCGTGTTCCAGCGCGGTGGAAAACGGCATGCCCTCCTGCACCGCGCGGCGCGCCTGCGCCAGCTGTTCCTGTTGCGCAGGCAGCAGCATGGGGGCCACCATGGCCAGCGCCTTGTGCAGGGGGATGCCCGCGTGCAGCAGCAGGCTCAGGGCGCGGTAGAAGCGGGCCAGGCGGAACTCCGCCGCCTTCCCGGCCAGCACGGGCAGGCGCAGCAGGCGCAAGACCATGGCCTGGCGCGCGCCGGCATTGGCGATGCCAAAGACCACAGCGGCCACCACGGCGGCCAGCGCGCTGGCACACAGCAGCGGATGCGCGGCCAGGGTCTGGCCAAAGCCGAGCAGCATTTGCGACATCCAGGGAATCTCGCGGCCCGAGCTTTCGTAGACGACGCTGAACTTCGGCACCACGTAGCCGAGCAGGAACAGGGTCACCAGACCGCCGACGACGAGCAGCATGCACGGGTAGATGGCGGCGGAAATGAGTTTTTTGCGGATGGCGTCGAACTGCAGCTGGTAGCCGACGAAGCGCGCCAGCGCCTCGGGCAGGTTGCCCGAGCGTTCGGCCGCATGCACGGTGGCGATGTAAATGTCGGGGAATATGTCGGGGAAACCTGCCAGGGTGTCGGAAAAGCTCTGCCCCTGCTGCAGGGTGAGCACGATGGCGGCCAGGGTGGCCTTGGCGCCCGGGCGCGTTTCCTTGTTGTGCAGGGTGGCCATGGCCTCGCCCAGGTTCAGGCCCGCTTCGAGCAGGGCTAGCAGTTCCTGGCTGAATTGCAGCAGGGGCAGGCCCTGCTTGCCGGGACGCAGGGCGGCGCCCACCTCCTGCGCAGCGCCATCGTCGACGGCCAGCACGCGCCAGCCGCCGCGCACGGCCGCGCGGATCGCCTCGGCCTCGCTGGCGGCGTCGATGGCCAGCGCCTGGCTGCCCGCCGGGCCCTGCACCTGGAGGTGGAACTGCATCGTCGGCTCAGGCGAGCATGGTGAGGGCCAGGGGCGTGAAAATGGGGTGAGAGGAAGAGGGGAATGCGCGTGCGGACAAGGTCGAAGTAGGCATCGGTCAGGAACAATCCAAAAAAAGTTCAATTCGTCGCGGGTACCGGCAGCAGGCAAGATGCAATCACTGTCTCAGGGTAGACTGGAATTGCCAGAAAATCAATCGTGTTATGCGGGCAAGCCCTTGAATCGATGGCTTGCCCGCATGTTCAGCCGCTTACTGGGTGACGAGGCTCACCTTGTCGATCACGAACGAGGTTTGCAGCGAGGCGTCCTCGGTCGCGGCAAACGAGACCTGCACGGTCTGACCCTTGTAGGCGATCAGGTCGAAGGTGCGGATCTGGTAGCCGGCCGCCTTGTTCACGTTCGAGTACGAGGCCAGGGTGCCCAGCACTGTACCGGCGCTGTTCTTCACGGTGACGACCAGCTTGTCGTACACGGTATTGCCCGTTTCAGCCGTGTCGATGTGCAGTGCAAAGGTCAGGCTGGCCGAGGTGGCGGCGGCCGGAATGGCCACGCTTTGCGTCAGCGATTCGCTGGCCGTGGCGCCATTGCCGCCCAGCCAGGCGTACTTCGTGCCTTCGTACGCGGTTTGCCCCGTGAAGGTGCCGATGGCGCCCGTGGTGCCGCTCCAACCCGTGGCGCCGGACTCGAAGCCGCCGTTCGTCACGCGTTCGGTGGCGCTGCTGGTGCCCACCGTCAGCGTAGCGTTGTTCGACGTGGCCGTCACGGCGGGGGAGGAGGCATCCGTTACCGTGGCCTTGAAGACGGCGCCGTTGTCGGCCGCCACGGTCGTGAAGCTGTAGGCGGGCGAGGTGGCGCCGCTGATCACGGCGCCGTTGCGGTACCACTTGTAGGTGTACGGCGCCGTGCCACCACCCGCGCCCACGGCGAACGAGGCGGTGGCGCCCGGCGCGACGGTGATGCTGGCCGGCTGGCTGGTGATATTCACCGCGCCGCCCGTGCCGCTTTCATCGACGTCGGTGCCCACGTTGATGGCCGCATACGCGCGCTTGACCGCCGTCGCCTCGGCACTGCCCACGCCATACAGTTCCTCGGCGGCCAGCAGCACCTTGTTGCGCGCATCGGCGTAGTTGGTCGACGAGGTGAACTTGGTGGTCGCTGCCTTGAACCAGATGCGGTAGGCCTTGTCGCTGCCGATACCCGTCATGGCCAGCGGGCTTTTGTTCAGGTAGGAGCTGTAGTAGTCGCTGCTGGCGGTGGAATTCGAGCCTTGCGACAGGAAGTAGAACATGCGGTTGTTCGGGCCGCTGCTGTAGTGGACATCGAGGTTCTTGATGGTGCTGCTCCACGCATTCGGGCTGCTGCCATCCTTGCTCGGCTTGTACAGCCAGCGCAGCGGCTGGCCATTCTTGGCGATTTCCTTGCCCGTCATCCAATCGTTGCCCGTGTTGGGAATCGTGGTGCCCGTGCCGCCGGCGCGCGCATACGCTTCCACCATTTCGCCGGCGATGTCCGAGCTCGATTCGTTCAAGCCGCCCGATTCCTGCGAGTAGATCAGGCCCGAGGTGGCGTCCGTGATGCCGTGGCCCATTTCATGGCCGATCACGTCGATGGAACCGAGGTTGTTGAACGAGCTGCCGCCGTCGCCGATGTACATGCACTTGCAGCTGCTGTCGTAATAGGCGTTGTCATAGGCCGTGTTGACGTGGGCGGCGATGTGGGTGGCCGTGTTGTTGCCGTCCAGGCTGGACCAACCCAGCACATTCTTGTGCGTGTCGTAGGTGTTCATCAAGCCCCACATCGCGTTGACGGCCGCCGTCTGGCCGTTGGCGTTGGTGGTGCTGCCGCCGTTGATGTACTGCTGACCGTCGCCCCAGGTATTGCTGGTGCTGCTGTACACGCTGCCCGAGGTGGTGCCGTGGTTGGCATTCGTGATGGCCATGCCGCCGAAACTGCCGCCCGTGCCGCGGCTGGGGTCCTTCATGGTGTAGGTGCTGCCCGTGAGCGTGGTGTTGAGCGGTACTTGGCCGTTGTACTGGCTGTTGCCGATGCCGGCGACGGTTTTCAGGGCTTTCCATTGACGCAGGATGCGGCCATCCTTGGCGCTGACGATGGTATCGTAGTAAACGGGCTTGTTACCGCTGATCATGCGCGTCTGCACCAGGTAGGCCAGCTCGTAGTGGTCGACCACGTCCTGTACGTCGAGGGCGTTCAGCGCGGCTTCCGACTTGTTCTCGGCGCCGGCCACGCGTACCGTTTTCATCACGGGGTAGATCAGCAGTTGCGCATGCGGCGGTACGTGGTCTACGGCCGGCACGTCGATGCTTTTCACGGCGGCGGCGATGGCGGCGGCAGCGCTGACGGCCGGCGTGGTGTCGATATCGGTGGTGGCGCTGCGGGTGACGGCATTGACGCCGCCGCTACCGAGGCCGGAAGCGCGGTCCGACACGGATTCGCTGACGATGTCGCCGGCGCTGTTGCTGACCACCACCGTCTCGGAACCGAAGACGGGCAAGCCCTTGTAGGTGTGCTGTACGCGGCTCACGCGCGTGCCGCTGACGCCCGGATGCTGGGCGCCGACGGCAAAGCCATGTTCGGTATTCAGGCCCCGGCTGCGCGCCTGCGCGGCCAGCTTGTTGACCAGGCTGGCGTTCTCTTGTGGAGAGGCCAGGGTGACCGGGGCGGCCATCAGGGTTTGTGGCAGCGGCGTGGCGGCATCGGCCGTGGTGGCCATCAGCGGCAGGGCGGCGATGGATGCGGCAACTATCGTCAAACGTAAATTCATTTCTGCTCCATGGTATCGGTTAAGGAAATGGTGAATGAGCTGGCCGCGATGCCTGATGGCCACCCCGGCGTGCCTGGCGGCGGGCGGATAGCCTGCCGTTTTGTGGTGGCCTGATGCCGGGTAGGGGGACACTAAACTTGTCGAGATCGCCATGTCAAAAAATTCAGGAAATTGGTCACTACGCGAATTTTTGTTAAGAATTGAACATTTATCGGCGCTGCATCATCGCAAAGTTTGATTTATCGCAAGCTGCAAATTTTGTTTTGGACCAGTCCCCTCAATGACGTGTTCTGTTGGAAAAACACTGTTGCATTTTCTAAATGTTGCGATCTACACTAGGTCTTCGCGTTGTCCCCAGTGGCGCACGCGAAGACAAAAAAAGCGCACGCGGCAATGACCGCGTCCAGATACAGCGCATCGGGAAAAAATCAGGAGTTTCACATGACATCAGTTCTGTTTTCTGCTGTTGGTTTCAGCCATTTCCCCTCTGCAGCGGCATTCATGCTGCATCCGCCTTCCTAGCCGCCGCTATCCGGCTCCTCCCCCCTGCGACGGGGGCTTTTCAGCGAGTCCGACCGCGCCGCCCGGCGTGGCCGCTGGCGCAGCGCATCCTTTTTTCAGGAAGGGTTGCCGGCTCCTGGTGCGTGCACCGGAATCACCGGCCCGAAGAACTATGCTTTCGATAGCGACCAAAGTGGAACAGATCGTGATGGAATCGGCGTTTCTCAGCGAGGGACTGGGCCGGGGCTTGCTCAACCTGTCGGAACTGGCGCGCCAGCTGCAGCCGCAATTGCAGACCGATTTATGGAAGCCGGTGGGGCAGGCTGCCGTGGTGATGGCGCTGCGCCGCCTGGCCGAGAGGATGCCGCAGCAGAAAAGCGACGAGATCGTGCTGGCGCACCGCGCGGGCGAACTGTCCACGCGTAGCGAATTGATGATTTTTACTTACCGCTACTCCGACCAGACGTATGCCTGCCAGCGTCAGTTGCTGGCGCTGGCCGCACCCCAGCGCGGCACGTTCATCACGGTGACACGCGGCGTCAACGAGGTGATGGTGATCTGCAGCCGCACGCTGCATGCGCTGGTGGAGGAGGTCTTTGGCGGCGAGCAGGAACTGGCGCGCCTGGAGCGGGTGACGGCCGTGACCTTGCACCTGGCGCCCGAAACCTGCTATACGCCGGGCGTGTATCACGCCATCCTCAAGCGCCTGGCGTGGGAGCGCATCAATCTGATCAATATCATCTGCACGTATACGGAGCTGACCCTGCTGCTGGAAGCATCGCAGACGGGCGCCGCCTTTTCCGTGTTGTCGAAAATCGTCGCGCAATGAAAAGCGCCCCGCTGCAGCGATGCAGCGGGGCGCTTGAGCGCGCAAGCGCGGTTTATTTTTCCAGCTGCGTACGCACGCGGGCGATCGCGGCGCGTACCTGGCGTGGCGCGGTGCCGCCCACGTGGTCGCGCGCGGCGACGGAGCCTTCCAGGGTCAGCACTTCAAACACGTCTTCACCCGTCAACGGGGAAAACGCGCGCAACTGTTCCAGCGTCAGGTCGGCCAGGTCGCAACCGGCATCGACGCAGGCGCGCACGGCCAGGGCCACCGCTTCATGGGCATCGCGGAACGGCAGGCCCTTCTTGACCAGGTAGTCGGCCAGGTCGGTCGCCGTGGCATAACCCTGCAGGGCTGCCGCGCGCATCGCTTCCGGTTTCACCGTGATGCCGCCTGCCATGTCGGCGAAGATGCGCAAGGTGTCGATGACGGTGTCGACGGTATCGAACAGCGGTTCCTTGTCTTCCTGGTTATCCTTGTTGTAGGCCAGCGGCTGGCCTTTCATCAGGGTCAGCAAGCCGATCAGGTGGCCATACACGCGGCCCGTTTTGCCACGGGCGAGTTCGGGCACGTCCGGGTTTTTCTTTTGCGGCATGATCGACGAGCCGGTGCAGAAGCGGTCGGCGATGTCGATGAAGCCGATGCGAGGGCTCATCCAGATCACCAGTTCCTCGGCCATGCGCGACACGTGCATCATCAGCACGGCGGCAGCGGCGCAAAATTCGATGGCGAAATCACGGTCCGACACGGCGTCGAGCGAGTTGTGGCAGACGTCGTCAAAGCCCAGCGTCTTGGCCACGCGCAGGCGGTCGATGGGGAAGGTGGTGCCGGCCAGAGCGGCGGCGCCCAGCGGCAGGCGGTTGACGCGCTTGCGACAGTCGGCCATGCGCTCGGCATCGCGGCCGAACATTTCAACATACGCCAGCATGTGATGGCCGAAGGTGATCGGCTGGGCCACCTGCATGTGGGTAAAGCCCGGCATGATGGTGTCGGCATGCTGCTCGGCCAGGTCCGTCAGCGCGCTGCGGAACGTCGTCAGCAGGGCGGTGATGTCGTCGATGGCGGAACGCACATACAGGCGGATATCGGTGGCCACCTGGTCGTTGCGCGAACGGCCCGTGTGCAGGCGCTTGCCCGCATCGCCTACCAGTTCGGTCAGGCGTTTTTCGATATTCAGGTGGACATCTTCCAGGTCCAGCAGCCATTCGAACCGGCCTGCGGCGATTTCCTGCGAGATTTGCGCCATGCCGCGCACGATTTCCGCGTAGTCGGCCGGGCTGATGATGGCTTGCGCATGCAGCATTTCCGCATGGGCCAGCGAACCTTCGATGTCGAACAGCGCCAGGCGCTTGTCAAAAAAAACAGAAGCTGTGTAGCGCTTGACGAGGTCCGAGACCGGTTCGGAAAACCGGGCCGACCAGGCTTCGCCCTTTTTGGAGAATTGATCAGTCATGAAAGAAGTCCTTTAGTGTAGGGCGATTATAAACAAGGTTGGCCGGCGGTAGGGCTTTTAGGGGCTTGCAGGGCGCTGAAATGGCCGGGAATGGGGCTGGCACGCGTCAAATGCCACGCTGCGGACGCTGTTGTGCGTTCCATCCGGGCTTTTTGTATTCTGTCCCGCGAATCGTGCGTTTGGTCGCAATCCGATGGCAGTTCAGGGGCGATCGGCCTACAGTTCAATCATCGCAACACACAACCAGCCACTCAAAGGACACCATCATGAACATCGCTAAAAACATGGAAGCCATCTTCGTTGCCATCATCGCCATCGCCGCCGCCACCAGCCTGGCCACCGCCGCCGTGCCGAAGTTCCGCGCCGCTCCCGCCTCCATCGTCGCCAGCGCCGATCAAGCCACCATGCACACCGTGTACGTCAGCGCCAAGCGTTTGAGCGCAGAAGAAAAAGCCGCCCTGTAAGTGCGACGGTGCCATGCAGGCAGTACAAGAAGCATCCGCAGCAAACAGCAACACCGCATCACGGACAGGCAGAACGGGTGGCGCCCCCGGTTCTATCCAGCCCTGGTGACAGCCGCAGCAAAAAGGCCGATGATCGTGTTTTTCAACGATAGCAGGGCCTGCGCGATGTCACATTTGATGATCAGCACCGACAAGGCGGAACTCGACGTTCCAGCCATCCACCATTTTCTCAGCACGCAATCGACATGGGCCATCGGCATCCCGTTGGCTACCGTACAGCGCGCCATCGACCATTCTCTATGCTTTGGCGGCATGCTTGACGGCCGTCAGGTGGCGTTCGCGCGCGTGGTCAGCGACTACGCCACGTTTGCCTATCTGGTCGACGTGTATGTACTGGAAGAGTACCGCGGCCGCAACTACAGCAAGCGCCTGATGGAGGCCGTGATGGCACATCCCGACTTGCAGGGCTTGCGCCGTTTCATGCTGGCCACCAGTACGGCGCATGGCTTGTATGCGCGCCACGGTTTTACGGCGCCGCTCAGGCCGGAGACGCTGATGGAGCGGTATGTGCCGGACATCTACCCGCGTTGATTGCTGGCGTTGAGAAGCGGGCGTAAAAAAGCCACGGCGACAGTGCATCGCCGTGGCTTTTTTTACTGCCAGTGCATCAGGCAGGGGGGAATCAGCAACAGCAGCGCCAGCACCAGGTAAATCAGCTGCAGCGGGATCATCCACTTGGCCCAGGTAATCCAGGGCACGCGCGCCAGCGCCAGCACGCCGACGGTGATGCCGGAAGTGGGGATCATCGGCGTGGTGAATTCGCCGAACTGGAAGGCCAGGATGGCGGTCTGGCGCGTCACGCCCACCAGATCGGCCAGCGGCGCCATGATGGGCATGGTGAGAGCCGCCTGTCCGCTGCCGGAATGGATGAAGAAGTTGATCACCGACTGCATGAGGAACATCTTTTGCGCGGCGAAGATGGGACTCGACGAGGCCACCAGGGGCGTCAATGCATGCAGCATGGTGTCGATGATCTGCGCGTCGCGCGCCAGGATCATGGTGCCGCGCGCCAGCGCGATGACCAGCGCCACGCTCACCATGTCACGCGCGCCCTGCACGAAAGACGCCACCAGGCTGTCCATGTCGAGCCGGCCGACCAGGCCGACGACGATGGCCATCACCAGGAACAGGGCGGCGATTTCATCGATGAACCAGTCGTACTTGACGACGCCGACGACCATCGTCAGCAAGGTCGCCATGAAAATCCACAGCACGGCACGGTGCGTGCGCGTCATGCCGGCAAAGCTGTTTAGGTCCATCGAGTGTTCGCTGCGCTTTTCGATGTCGAGCAGATAAGTCGGGCTTTTTTCCGGATGGCGCTTGATGCGCGCCGCGTACCACATCAAAAACACGATGCTGACCGCCGTGGCGATGGCCCAAACGATCAGGCGGTAGCCGATACCGGAAAAGATCGGCACGCCGGCGATACCCTGCGCGATGCCGACATTGAACGGGTTCAGGAAGGCGGCGGAAAAGCCCACCTGCGAGCCGATGAAAGGAATCGACACGCCCGTGATGGTGTCATAGCCCAAGGCCAGGGCCAGCGGCACGAAGATCAGGATGAAGGGAATGGCTTCCTCGTTCATGCCGAAAGTGGCGCCACCGAGCGAGAACATGGTGAAGAAGACGGGAATGATGGCGGCGCGCACGAAGCGCGAACTGGTATGCGCCTTGGCGATGGCCTTGATCAGGGAATCGAAGGCTTCGGTTTTTTGCAGCACGGCGAAGGCGCCGCCGACGATCAAGATGAAGCCGATGATCAGGCTGGCGTCGACGAAGCCCTTGATGGGCGCCATCATCAGCGCTGCCAGTCCCTGCGGCTTGTTGTCCACGTAGTGAAACGTGCCGGGAATGATCAGCTGCTTGCCGTTGACCAGCTGTGTATCGAATTTCCCACCCGGCACCAGCCAGGTGGCCAGGGCGATCATGGCCAGGATGCCGCACAGCAGGACGAAGGTGTTGGGGAGCTTGAATTTTCTCATGGCGTCATTGGCTCAGCAGGCTGCCGCCGCGGAAGGCGACGGCGCCGGCGACCTTGCCGACGTTCATGCCACGCAAGACGTGGCGGTGGGCGCTGCGCGCAAAGAAGACGCCGGCGACGGTGCAGCGCAAGGTCGTCGTCTCGCCGCTGACGGGGTCGATCAGGTCGGCCAGCGCGTCGCCGGCGGCCAGTGCGTCACCCATTTCGCGCAGGTAGACCAGTACGCCGTGATGCGGCGCGAGGATCGGTTCCACGCCGGCCAGCGGCGTCGGCTCGCATTGCGGTGCGGGCAGCTTGTCGCCGGCGCCGTCGATTTCCAGCACGCCCTCAATGGCGAGAAAACGCAGCAAGGCGGTGGCATCGCGTTCTGCCAGGGCGTAGCTCACTTCCACTTCGCCACGCAATTCAACGGTGGTCGACAGACAGGCTGCGGGAATCGGATAGCGTCCCTTGAAGTGCGCGTCGAGGTCCCACCACAATCGGCTGCAGGCTTCGTCGAACGGCTCTTCGCCGGCCGCCAGTTCCAGCAGCACGGCGCGTGCGCCCAATAGCGCGGACAGGGGCGCGATTTGCTCCGCCAGCGGCGTGCCTGTGTAAATGTGCAGGGCCGCCTCGTTATCGCAATGCAGGTCGAGCACGATGTCGGCGTCGATGGCCATGCCCAGCAGGGTTTTTTTCAGCACTTCCGCATCCGTGCCCGGTCGCCAGGCGGCGACGGCGGCGCGCGCATGCTCGCGTATCAGGGCCACGTTGGCTTGCGCATCTTGTCCCAGCTGGCCATCGAGCGTGGTTTTCAGTTCGTCGGCCACGTGGCGGTAGGCGCGGTTGAAGTTGATGCCGGTGGTCAGGTCGAAGCGGCCGAACGGTGCGCCATGGATGGCTTGCACCAGGCCGATGGGATTGGCGGCCGGCACCAGGATCACTTCGCCGTGGAGCTTGCCCGCCGCCTCCAGCGCCAGCAGTTCGCGGCGCAGGAATTGCGATACCAGCATGCCCGGCACCTCGTCTGCGTGCAGCGCCGCCTGGATGTAGACTTTCTTGCCGCTGCGGCTAGTGGCTGCCGCGGCGCCGAAGTGAAAGCTGCTCAATTGGCAGGATACGCTGGCGTGTGCGGTGGAGATGGGGTGCTGTTGTACTTGCATGGTAAATTCGCCCCAAAACGGGGCGCGGTTGATGGATTCCGGTCGATTATGTAGCAATATTTTCACGAAGTAAATCAATGAAAATCCTTTTACAAATTTTTGTTGAGTTTTCTTTTTGATATGAGTAGAGTAAGTTCCAGCGACCCGATTTCGCCTTTTTATCCGTCATCCGCCATACACAAGAACACAGGCCGCCAGTGATATGAAATCATCCGCCAGTCCTGCCCGTAACAGCTTCCACACGCCAGTGGCCGCCGCCCTGTCGGCGCCCGATGCCGCCTTCGCGCAGTCGCCGCTGGGGCAGGCGCTGATGCACGTGCTGGCCGGCGGCTCTGCTTCGCAGCGGCAGATCGCCGACTACCTGCTGCGCAACCAGATGCGCGTGACGGCGCTGGGCATCGAGGAACTGGCTGACAGCTGCCAGGTATCGACGGCCACCATCAGCCGCTTCGCGCGCGATATCGGCCAGAAGAATTATTCGGCCATGCGCGGCGCCATGGCCGAAACCCTGCAATCGCTGTTGCAGCCAGTCGACAAATTGCGCCGCACGATAGAACGGCGTGCGCGCGCCACATCACCCATCACGGAAAGCCTGGAGTATGCGGCCGCGAACATCGCCGCCACGTCCGATGCCCTGTCGCCGCCTGCCATGCAGGCCGTGGTGCGGCGCCTGACGCGCGCCAAGGTAGTGTATGTGATGGGTTTTGGCCTGTCGGCCAACCTGGCCGGCATGCTGGTGCAGCATCTGCAGCCGTTTTGTCCGCATGTGGTGGAAGTGGTGGGCATCGGCGGCTCGGAAGTGGCGGCTGGCCATCTGGTCAACCTGACGGCGCAGGACGTGCTGGTGGTGATCTCGTTCCCCCGTTACACGCTCGACTGCATCGGCCTGGCCAGCTTCGCGCGCGACCGCGGCGCCTGCATCGTGGCGCTCACCGACTCACCCGCGTCTCCCCTGGCCGAACTGGCCGATCACGTGCTGTATGCGCAAAGCACGCATCCCGTCCTGCCCAGCAGCGCCAGCACGGCACTGGCCATGCTCGAGGCGCTGGCCGTGGCGCTGATGGTATCGAACAAGAAGAACGTTGAAAAAGCGGCTCGTCTGAGCGAAGTGATTGCCGCCTATCTGTACGGCGGCGAGCATGGCGTGCAGGGGCCTCGGAAAACAGTTTCAAAGCAACGCAAGGCAGTCCCAAAGTCATTATAAAAATCAGGCATCATCATTGAGGAGAGTGGCAATGCAGATGAAAAGACAAGACGGAGGCTCCTTGCCACGCGAGTCGGTGCTGGCGCAAGGCGTGCGACTGGCGCTGGGCGCCCTGAGCGTATCGGCGGCGCTGGGCATGCTGGCCAGTGGCGCGCAGGCGCAGGAGCAGGATGGGGAGCCCGTGCAGAAGAAAATGCAGCGCGTGGAAATCACGGGGTCGGCCATCAAGCGGCTGGAATCGGAGACGGCGCTGCCGGTGCAGATCATCACGCGCGCCGATATCGAAAAGGCGGGCGTGACGACGGCGGCCGAACTGATGGCGCGCGTGTCGGCCAACGTGGGCGGACTGACCGATGGCGCCAGCATCAATATCGGCGGCGACCAGCGCGGCTTCAACAGCGCCAACCTGCGCGGCGTAGGCACTTCGTCCACGCTGGTGCTGCTGAATGGCCGGCGCATGGCGAACTTTGCCTCGCCCGGCGACGATGCGGGCGTGGACCTGAATAACATTCCCGCCGCCGCCCTGCAGCGCGTGGAAGTGCTGCTCGACGGCGCTTCGGCCCTGTACGGCACGGACGCCATCGTCGGCGTCATCAATTTCATTACGCGCAAGGATTACCAGGGCGTGGAGCTGAACGCCTACGGCAGCCGCACCGATGAAGGGGGCGCCGGCAAGCGCACGGCCAGCATCACGGCCGGCACGGGCGACCTGGCCACTGATGGCTACAATGTCTTTGCCGTGGTCGACCTGCAAAAAACAGACCGCCTCAGCTCCTCGCAGCGCAAGTTCATTCCGAACCTGCAGGTGCCGCAGCGCCTGGGGCATTTGCTGTCGAGTTTTACCAGCCCGGCGAATATCCGCCTGTCGGGGGAGCAGCGCGACTATTTGCAGGACAATGGCTTCCTGCTCAATGGCCAGCCGATTAGCAACCGCCAGATCAATCTGTCGATCCCGAACTGTTCGCCGCCTGCCAACCTGTACCTGCCGGCGGGAACGGGCGGCGTCGATGCCTGTACCTACGATTACATGGGCGACACGGAGCTGTATCCGAAGACGGACAAGCAGAACTTGCTCACGCGCGGCGTACTGAAGCTGAATAACGACCACCAGCTGTACGCGGAAGTGGCGTTGAGCCGCTCGCGCAGCTATTACGTGGGCTCGTCGGCGCGTGTGATCGGCTATCTCGATTACAGCAAGGTGCCGCAGCTGGCCAATACCGGCCTCGATAGCATCGTCGACGAAGACGGCAATCCGACTGCGCGCGAATTGGAACTGCGCATGCGCCTGAACGAGGCGGGCATGCGCACCAGCCAGTTGACCAGCGAGAGCCAGCGCTTCGTGGTGGGCGCCAGCGGCACACTCGCCGGCTGGGATTACGACGTGGGCTTCAATCACAGCGTCAACGTCGTGAAGGACCGCGATACGCATGGTTATGTCCTGTACGACAAGCTGTTGGAAGGCATCGCCTCCGGCGACATCAACCCGTTTGGCCCATCGGGCGCGAAGGGCAAGGCGCTGCTCGACAGCATCCAGGTCAATGACGAAGTACGGCATGCGCGCGGCACCATGGATACACTCGACTTCAAGGCATCGCGCGCGCTGATGGCGTTGGGTGGCGGCGACATGGCGCTGGCTGTGGGCGGCGAAGTGCGCCGCGAACGCACCGAGTTCCGTCCATCGGCGTTGCTGATGAGCGACAACATCAACACGACGCGGCACCCGAAGGCGGCGTGGCCACCAGCGACAGCCGCAAGGTGCAAGCCATCTACAGCGAATTGCTGCTGCCGTTTACCAAGCAGTGGCAGGCGCAGCTGTCTGGCCGCTATGATCACTACCAGCAGGTGGGCGGCGCCCTCAGTCCGAAGATCGGGCTGACCTATATGCCCAGCAAGCAGGTGCTGCTACGCGCTTCGGCCGGCAAGGGCTTTCGCGCGCCATCGATGTCTGACCTGCACCGGCCCACTGCCTACAGCAGTACGGCGACGCTACCGGATCCCGTGTATTGCGCGAGCGAGAACAATGATTACTCCGTCTGCGCCGATAATTGGGATACGCGCCGCTATAGCAACGACAAGCTGAAACCGGAGCACAGCCGCCAGTTCACGGCCGGCCTGGTACTCGAACCGGGCCAGCACTGGACCTTCAGTGCCGACTACTGGAACATCAAGCGCACGGACCTGATCAGCGAAATCGGCGACGACATCATCCTCGGCAACCTGGCCAAGTACGGCGACCTGGTGCACCGCAACAAGGACAATGAAATCGACTATATCGAGCTGCGCAAGGAAAACCGCGGCGCGCAAAAAGCTTCGGGCATCGATATCACGGCCGACCTGCATGGCGTAAAAACGGCCTGGGGACGTTTCGGCGGCCACTTGAGCGGCACCTATGTGCTCGATTCGAAAATCCAGACCAGCCCCGGCGACGACTTTATCAGCAACCTGAATAAATTTGTCACGGACGGCGTGGTGCAGCGCTGGCGCCATACGATCACCCTCGACTGGGACAATGGCCCGTATTCGGCCAGCCTGTCAAACACCTATTCGAGCGGCTACGATGACCAGAATTCGGCCATCAACACCGACGATGGCAGCGTGGTCAAACCGAACCGGGTGAAGGCGTATACGCTGTGGGACATGTCCGGCGCGTATGCCGTTAGCAAGCAGTTCAAGCTGCGCGCGGGCATACAGAATCTGTTCAATACCAGCCCGCCGTACTCGAACCAGGCGTACTTTTTCCTCTCCGGCTATGACCCGACCTACACGGACCCGCGCGGCCGGCGCTTCTATGCCAGCGCGAATTACAGCTTCAAGTAAGCAGTTTTACATAGAAGCGTGGAGATACCGCAACAACGCTGTCATATGCAGCAAGTAGTATCGTAGTTCGATGCAGTTGGGTTGCAAGCAGCAGTTTTGGCAGCAAGGGCGCGCGCCTGTAGCAACAAGTGTGCGCCCCTTTCCTTGTATTCGAGAGGCACCATGAAATCATCCGCAAGCCTGTATCACACCTTCCGCGCCGCGCGGCTGTTCGCGCTGGCATTGTGCAGCGTCCATGCCGTGGCGGCACCCGGCGGCAGTGCCATCGGCAGCGCGCCGCAGGGCACCCTTGTCATCATCGGCGGCGGCCTGCGCGCCGACAATGCCGAAGTCTGGCAGCGTATCGTCAAGTTGTCGGGCGGGCCCGGCGCGCGCATCGCCGTGCTGGCATCGGCCGCGATGAATCCGGAAAAATCGGGCGAAAGCATCATCAGGAAGCTTAACCAATATGGTGCCGATGCCTTTTTCGTGCCGCTGGCCGTCAAGCTGCCGAACAGGGATTACCGCAAGGCCGCCGAAGACCCGGCCATCGTCACGCAGATCAAATCGGCCAGCGGCATTTATTTTGCCGGCGGCGACCAGGGCCGCATCACGCAAGCCTTGCTGCGCCCGGACGGCAGCCGCACGGCCGCGCTGGAAGCCATCTGGTCGGTCTACCGCAATGGCGGCGTGATCGCCGGTTCCAGCGCCGGCGCCGCCATCATGAGCACCACCATGTTCTACGATGCCAAGCCCGTGCTCGACATGCTCAAGATGGGCGTCACGGACGGACGCGAGATTGCGCCGGGCCTGGGCTTCATCGGCAGCGATGTTTTTGTGGACCAGCATCTGCTGGTGCGCGGGCGCTTTGCGCGCATGATTCCCGTGATGCTGAAAAAAGGCTATCACCTGGGACTGGGCATCGATGAAAACAGCGCCATGGTGGTCGATGCCATGCGCGACGTGGAAGTCATCGGCTACAGCGGCGCCTTGCTGATTGACCTGTCGGGCGCCATCAGTGACCGCGGCGTGAAAAATTTCAATATCAGCAACGCCGCCATCAGCTATCTGGACCGTGGCGACAAATTCAACCTCGTCACGCGCGTGTTTACGCCCTCGCCGGACAAGGCCGATAACAAGCTCGATCCGAACCAGCCCGACATGCGCGAGCCTGTGTTTACCAACGATATCCTGGGCAATAACGCCGTGCTCGACCTGATGGGCAACCTGATCGACAATGCGCAGCAGGAAGCCATCGGTATCGCCTTCGGCAACCCGCGCGACCCGTATCCGGACCTGGGTTTCGAGTTCCGCTTCAGTAAAACAGTCAACAGCGTCGGCTACAGCTCGACCGAGGCGGAAGCGTATTCGGTGCTGAAACTGCGCCTCGACATCCGTCCGATCCAGCTGCGCCAGCCGTTGTACCGCTACAAATAAGCGGTGCCGGCGCGCCGCCAGCGCGGCCACGCGGCGATCGTCAAGGCCCTGAGCAGCCACTCGACAGGGCCATATGCGTGACCGCGCAGCCACCAGCGGCTCAGTGGCAGCTGCACGCAAAAGAGGATGACGGCCAGCGCCAGGGCGCCCAGCGGCGAGACGCTGCCCATCAAGCGCGCGCCATACGCGAGGAACAGCCAGGCGCAGATGGCCGACTGCAGCAGGTAGTTCGACAGGGCCATGCGGCCCGTGTCGGCCAGCAGGGCAAACAGCGTGCCGTCGCGCAGGCGCTCGAACAGGGCCAGTGCCAGCGCCAGGTAGGCGCCCGCCAGCAGCGGCGCGGTCGCCAGGCCCACGGCCAGTCCCGCCACCTGCCATGCCTGGCTGTCCCCATACACGGAAGTCCACGCATAGATGGCGGCGCCGGGCAGCCCCACCAGCGCGCCGGCCCACAGCAGGCGACGGCGCAGCGGCAGATAAGCGCTTGCGTGCAGCAGCATCTCGCGCTTGCCGGCGGCCAGGCCGCACAGGAACATGGCCAGCGCGCAGGGCGCTTGCACCAGCAGCAGGACGATCCAGATTTCACTCAGTTCGCGCAAATGCTGGGTGATGACGGTGGTCGGGGTCGCGCGGTAGGCGGCCAGCGCGGTCGCCGCCTTCTGCGCCATGACCACGGCTTGCTGGGCGGCATCGCCCGCTGGCTGCAGGTTTTGCAGCCAGGCCATCCATGCCCAGAATCCCACGCAGACGGTAACGAGAATCAACGCCAAGGACAGTGCCTGGCGTTCGCCGCAGCGGTGCAGCGCCAGCAGCACGATGCCCAGCATGGCGTAGGTGGTGAGTATATCGCCATGAAACAGGAACACGGCATGCAGGGCGCCAATCAGCCACAGGCCCGCTTGCCGGCGCAGCATGCGCGGCACGAACGGCGCATCGGCGCGCGCCGCCGCCTGCATCTGCAAGGTGAAGCTGTAGCCGAACAGGAAGGAAAACAGCAGATAGAACTTGGTCTCGAACAGCAGCGCGACGAGAAAATGCGTGGCGCGGTCCACGCCGCCGTGAAAGGCGGGATCGGTCAAGCCCAGGCCGAACCAGGGCGTGGCGAAGGCGCCGATATTGACAACCAAAATGCCGAACAGCGCGCAGCCGCGCAGGGCGTCGACGTCGGCGATGCGCTCCGGTGTTGCCGTCAGGGCGCCGCTCATGACCGGGCAGGGCGCAGGAAGCGCGCCAGCAGCAGGTGCAGGCTGGCGCGCTGCGCCAGCGGTGCGTAATGGGGATCGACGGCGACTCTGTTGAAGATGCCGTCGATCAGCGCGGCGAGCCAGCCGGCCGTTTGCGCGGGGTCCAGCACGGCGTCGACCTGGCCCCGTGCGGCCGCCTCTTCCAGCAAGGTTTGCAGGCCGCCGCGCAGGCTGGCGTCGTTGCGCGCCACCCTGGTCGCGATATCCGTGTCACGCATCGCTTCGGCAGAAATTTCCAGCGCCAACCCCGCAAAATCCGCGTCGGCCGCCAGCGCCAGCACCAGGTCCATGAAGTCGAGCAGGGCGCCGTACGCATCGGCGCTGCCTTGCACGCCGGCGAAATGGGCGGTCGTCTCGCTGCCTTCCTGGTCGACGATGGCGGCGATGATGGCTTGCTTGGTGGGGAAGTAATGAAACAGGTTGCCGGGACTCATGCCTGCTTGCGCGCAGATGGCGGCGGTGCTGGTCTGGTGAAAGCCCTTGCGCGCAAAGCAGCTGCGCGCGGCGGCGAGAATGGCGTCGCGGCGGGCCGCGTGTTTGCCGGGATCGATGGTGCGCATGGTTCTGTCCTTTTATAAACCGACTAGTCAATCTAATATAAGATGATTGCATCGCCTGGTCAAGCGAATCGGCTGAAATGGACGCTTTGCACCCTCCCTTCCTGTCGCTACAATGTGCCGCAGCGGTTTTGCCCGGGCTTGCCGCCAGGCCCGCCGATTGTTCGGAGAACCGTTCCCTCCACCTGTTTTTCTACTGTTTTAGGAGTGACATGCAGCAGACCACGATTCGATCCTTTCTCTGCGCGCTGGCGCTGGCCGCCGGCATGCTCCCTGTCGCGCAGGCGACCAGTGCTGTGTTGCCGGCCACCATGCGCCTCGATTACCAGCACAGCGGCAATGCGCTGGCCGAGCATTATGCGGTCGAGCGCGTGCTGGTCGAGCCCCTGCCATGGCCGGGCAACCTGGCGCGCCCCATCGACGACAGCAACCGTGGCAACAACCTGCTGGAAGTGGTCGATATCAAGTCGGGCAAGGTGCTGTACTCGCGCGGTTTTTCCACCATCTTCGGCGAGTGGGCCAGCACCGATGAAGCGAAAACCACCACGCGCGCCTTCCAGGAATCCGTACGCTTCCCGCAGCCGGAGCGGCCCGTGCGCGTGCGCATCCTGAAGCGCGACGAGCGCGGCCTGTTTTCTGTTGTGTGGAGTACCGATGTCGACCCGGCCGCGCAGGACGTGATCCGCAAGCAGCCGCCGGCGCCCGTCAAGCCGATACCGATCCGTGTCGAAGGCCCCTCGTCCGAGAAGGTCGACCTGCTGATCATGGGCGATGGCTATACGGCGGCCGAAATGGGCAAGTTCGAAGCGACGGCGCGCAAACTGGCCGAGCACTTGTTTACGGTCTCGCCATTTCGCGAGCGGGCCAATGACTTCAATGTGTGGGCCATGGCCGTGCCGACGCAGGAGTCGGGCGTGTCGCGCCCATCGACGGGCGTGCATCACGCCTCGCCGCTGGGCACGCGCTACGACATCTTCGGCAGCGAGCGCTATGTGCTGACGACGGACAACCGCGCCCTGCGCGACCTGGCGCAATATGCGCCGTATGAATTCATCGAAATTCTCGTCAATAACGATACCTACGGCGGCGGCGGCATCTTCGGCCAGTTCAGCACGGCGGCAGCGAACAACGACTGGGCCAATTACCTGTTCGTGCATGAATTCGGCCACCATTTCGCCGGCCTGGCCGACGAGTACTATACCTCGCCCGTGGCCTATCAATCGAATGGCGAACGCCAGGAACCGTGGGAGCCGAACGCCACGGCGCTGCGCGATCCGGCCAGGCTGAAATGGCAGAACCAGGTCAAGGCGGGCACGCCGCTGCCGACGCCATGGCCGAAGGAAGCGTACGACAGCCATGCGCGCGAATACCAGAAGCAGCGCGCCGCTTTGCGCGCGGCCAACCGCCCGGAAAGCGAGATGAGTGACTTGTTCAAGGCCGACCTGGCGTACACGCAGCAGCTGTTCTCCAAGACCCCGCAGCGGCATGCCGTTGGCGCCTTCGAAGGCGCGAACTATGAGTCGTCCGGCTACTACCGGCCCGAGATGCAATGCATCATGTTCGACCGCAGCGAGACGTTTTGCTCCGTATGCCAGGATGGCATCAGCACCATCATCGACCTGTATTCGCGTCCCGCTGCGGCGCCGCGCAAATAGGGCCCTTCAGCGCAGTCCCGTAAGGCATGGTGGCCATGTTGCAACGCAATAGCATGGCCCCCATTCTGTCTCTCCCCGCCAACCGCCATCCGCCACCACCCAGCGCTGTTTGTTTTTCCGGCAATATCCATCTCCGCTGGCAAAGTCCCTTTTCTTCCCGTCAGCCCAGCAACATTGTCAAATGTGCATGCTCGCACGCTTGCTTGAAAAATATTTCATTTAGATAATATTGAGGTAGAATTTGATTTACATCAATGTTGCATTGCCGCAATCGCACTTATAGTTGACCTAACTCAAAGCGTCATGGAATGCGGATCGGACTCATCACGAATCACGCGTCTAAATGCTGTAGAGTAATTTCGCCCCGTACCAGTTCCCCGAGAATGCACTGGTGCTGGCCTCGAATTTCAGTGACGGAAGCCCGATTCATGAAGATGCAGATCCCCGCGCCTGGCGCGTGCAGTACCTTACACCCCCACACTCCCATTGCCTTGCCGTATGCGCGCGCCGGTGGCGTCACCCTGGCCATGTGCGCCGCCGCCATGCGCGCCGGCGCGGTGCGATGCGTGCATGCGGCCACGCCGTGGCCCGCCCTGCGTCCAGTTCAGGCATGACGGCCGCCTTGCAGCAGTACTTGCCTTTGCAGGGCAAGCGGGGGCTGGTGGTGGGCATCGCCAACGCACAAAGCATCGCCTGGGGCTGCGCCAGCGCGCTGCGGGCTGCCGGCGCCGAACTGGCCGTGACCTGGCTCAATGACAAGGCCCGTCCCCATGTGGAGCCGTTGGCGCAGCAAGTGCAGGCAGCCATCATGGCGCCGCTCGACGTGGCCGTGCCGGGCCAGCTCGAAGCGCTGTTCGCGCAGATCGAGCGGCAGTGGGGGCGGCTCGACTTCCTCGTCCATTCCATCGCCTACGCGCCGAAGCAGGACTTGCATGGCCGCGTGACGGATAGTTCGGCCGCCGGTTTTGCGCAGGCGATGGATATTTCCTGCCACTCCTTCATGCGCATGGCGAAGCTGGCCGAACCGCTGATGCCGGACGGCGGCAGCCTGATGACCATGAGTTATCTGGGCGCCGAGGAAGTCATCGCCGACTATGGCCTGATGGGGCCCGTGAAGGCGGCGCTGGAAGCATCGGTGCGCTACCTGGCGGCGGAACTGGGCCCGCAGGGCATCCGCGTCAATGCCATCTCGCCGGGGCCCCTGGAGACGCGTGCCGCTTCCGGCATTGCCCATTTCGACCGCCTGATGGCCGATGCCATCGAACGCTCGCCCATGCGGCGCCTGGCCACCATCGAGGACGTGGGCGCACTGTGTGCCTTCCTCGCCGGCGACGGCGCGTGCGCCATCACGGGCGGCACCTTGTATGTCGATGGCGGCTACAACATTCTGAATTGACTGGAAGAAGATGATCATGCCTGTTCCCGCCTTATCTGCGTGCGCCAGGATGGCCGCGCTGGCCACTGCACTGGCCACCACGCTGGCCTTGGCCGGCTGCGCCTCGATGGCGCCGCCGTACGCGCCACCGCCGCTACCGGTGGCGGCGCAGTATCCGGAAACCGATCCCGCTGGCGCGCACGCCGCGGACCTCGCTTGGCAAGCCTACTTTGCCGACGCGCGCCTGCAGGCGCTGATTGCGCAGGCGCTGGCCAGCAACCGCGATATCCGCATCGCCGCCCTGCGCGTGGAAGAGGCGCGCGCCGCATATGGCATCCAGCGCGCCGAGCAGTTTCCCACCATCGCGCTGGGCGCATCCGGCAGCCGCGCGCGCGTGCCAGGTGACCTGAGCGTGACGGGGCGCCCCATGACGAGCGCGCAGTACCAAACGGGTTTGAACGTGAGCGCCTGGGAGCTCGATTTCTGGGGCCGCGTGCGCAGCCTGAAGGACAGCGCTCTGCAAACCCTGCTGGCCAGCGACGAGGCGCGCCGCGCCGTGGGCGTGGCCCTGGTGGCGCAGGTGGCCAATGGCTACCTGGGCTTGCGCGAACTCGATGAACGGGTGGCGCTGGCGCGCGCCACGGTCGACAGCCGCGCCGAATCGCTGCGCATCTTCACGCGCCGCTTCGAGGTGGGTTCGATTTCCAAGCTGGACCTGACGCAGGTGGAAACCCTGCTCAGCCAGGCCTTGTCGCTGTCGGCGCAGCTGGAGCAGGCGCGTGCCATGCAGGCGCACGCGCTGGCCCAACTGGTGGGCGGCCCGGTCGACCTGGTGCCGGATACGCGCCGCTTCGACGACGCCAGCGTGCTGCAGCCGCTGCATGCGGGCTTGCCTTCGGCCTTGCTGGCGCAACGCCCCGACCTGGTGGCGGCCGAGCATCAGCTGCGCGCTGCGCAAGCCAATATCGGCGCCGCGCGCGCCGCCTTCTTCCCGACCATTTCGTTGACGGCCGCCTACGGCACGGCCAGCGCGGAATTGAGCGGCCTGTTCGACTCGGGCAGCGGCGCCTGGAATTTCGCGCCGCGCCTGGTGCTGCCGATCTTCGACGCGGGCCGCATCCGCGCCAACATGGACCTGGCCGAGGTGCGCCGCGACGTGGCCGTGGCCAATTATGAAAAGAGCGTGCAGGGCGCGTTTCGCGAAGTGGCCGACGCGTTGTCGAACCGGCGCTGGCTGGCGCTGCAGGTCGACATCGGCAAGACCACCCTGGCTGCGCAGAGCGAGCGCGCGCGCCTGGCCAAGCTGCGCTACGACAATGGCGCTGCGCCCTACCTGGAAGTGCTCGATGCGCAGCGCGACCTGCTGACGGTCGAGCAGCAACTGGTGCAGACGCGCCGCGCGCTGCTGTCCAGCCAGGTCAGCCTGTATGCCGCGCTGGGCGGCGGCGCACCCGCCGCCTCCGCCGCTTCCACCCACTAATTTGATCGCCCCGATACCATGAATGCTCAACTGAAGAAAAAACTCATCCCCGCGGCGCTGGTCGTGGCGGCCGTCGTGCTTGGCTATGCCGCCTGGCAAAAAATGCGTCCTACCGGCCCAGGCGAAGGTTTCGTCAGCGGCAATGGCCGCATCGAAGCGACCGAGATCGACGTCGCCACCAAGCTGGCTGGCCGCGTCAAGGAGATCCTCGTGCGCGAGGGCGACTTCGTCAAGGCGGGCCAGCCGCTGGCTACCATGCAGGTCGATTCCCTGACGGCGCAGCGCGACGAGGCGCGCGCGCGCCAGCAGCAGGCCTCCGACGCGGTGGTCGGTGCGCAGGCGCAGGTGGCCGTGCGCGAGAGCGACAAGGCGGCCGCGCTGGCCATGGTGGCGCAGCGCGAAAGCGAACTCGATGCGGCCAAGCGCCGCCTGGCCCGCTCCGAGACCCTGTCGAAGGAGGGCGCTTCCTCGGTGCAGGAACTGGACGATGACCGCGCCCGCGTGCGCAGCGTGGCCGCGGCCCTGAATGCGGCCAAGGCGCAGGTCACGGCGGCGCAGGCAGCCATCGACGCGGCCAAGGCGCAAGTAGTCGGTTCCCGTTCCGCCGTGACGGCCGCAGAAGCGACCACGGCGCGCATCGACGCCGACCTGGCCGATGGCCAGCTGGCGGCGCCGCGCGACGGTCGCGTGCAATACCTGGTGGCGCAGCAGGGCGAAGTGCTGGCAGGCGGTGGCAAGGTGCTCAACCTGGTCGACCTGTCGGACGTCTACATGACCTTCTTCCTGCCCGAGACGGCGGCCGGCAAGGTGGCGATGGGCGGCGAAGTGCGCATCATCCTCGACG
Organism: Janthinobacterium lyxosi; assembly: GCF_051380665.1. Classification (NCBI taxonomy): domain Bacteria; kingdom Pseudomonadati; phylum Pseudomonadota; class Betaproteobacteria; order Burkholderiales; family Oxalobacteraceae; genus Janthinobacterium; species Janthinobacterium lyxosi. The sequence goes on along the minus strand of NZ_JBNYXM010000010.1, from coordinate 72,827 downwards.
CGGCGCCCAATTACGTGATTCCGGCAACGATCTCGTTTGTCGCCGCCAGCGCGCAGTTCACGCCGAAGACGGTGGAAACGGCCAGCGAGCGCCAGAAACTGATGTTCCGCGTCAAGGCGCAGATCAGCCGCGAGCTGCTGCAAAAGCACCTGGCCCTGGTGAAAGTGGGCTTGCCCGGCGTGGCGTGGGTGCGCCTCGACGCGCAGCAGGCATGGCCTGCTGAACTGACGGCCAAGGTTCCGCAGTGACCATGGACGTGATCCCATTTGTCGTCAGCATCCGGGGCGTCAGCCAGCATTACGGCAAGACGGTGGCACTCGACGGCATCGACCTCGACGTGCCGGTCGGCCGCATGGTGGGCTTGATCGGGCCCGATGGCGTGGGCAAATCGAGCCTGCTGTCGCTGGTGGCCGGCGCGCGCGCCGTGCAGCAGGGCAGCGTCATGGCGCTGGGCGGCGACATGCGCGATGCGCGCCATCGCGACGACGTCTGCCCGCGTATCGCCTATATGCCGCAAGGCCTGGGCAAGAATCTGTATCCGACCCTGTCGGTCGAGGAAAACCTGCAGTTTTTCGCGCGCCTGTTTGGCCATGATGCAGCCGAACGCCGGCGCCGCATCGACCAGCTGACCCGCAGCACAGGCTTGCAGCCTTTCCTGGCGCGCCCGGCGGGCAAGCTGTCGGGCGGCATGAAGCAGAAACTTGGCCTGTGCTGCGCGCTGATCCACGACCCCGACCTGCTCATTCTGGATGAACCGACGACCGGCGTCGATCCGCTGGCGCGGGCCCAGTTCTGGGACCTGATCGCCGGCATCCGCGTGCAGCGCCCGCAAATGAGCGTGATGGTGGCCACCGCTTACATGGACGAGGCGCAGCGCTTCGATTGGTTAGTGGCCATGGATGACGGCAAGGTGCTCGATACGGGCACGCCGGCCGAACTGCTGGCGCGCACGCAAAGCGACAACCTGGAAGCGGCTTTCATCAAACTGCTGCCCGAAGCCAAGCGCGCGGGTCACCAGCCCGTGGTGATCACGCCGCTGGACGCAGCCAGCGCGCAGGATGTCGCCATCGAGGCGCAAGAGCTGACCATGCGCTTCGGCGATTTCACGGCCGTCGACCATGTGAATTTCCGCATCGGCCGCGGCGAGATCTTCGGCTTTCTCGGCTCTAACGGCTGCGGCAAGTCGACCACCATGAAGATGCTCACGGGCCTGCTGCCGGCGACGGAAGGCAAGGCCTGGCTGTTCGGCAAGGAAGTCGATTCCAACGATATCGACACGCGCCGCAGGGTCGGCTACATGTCGCAGGCGTTCTCGCTGTACAGCGAGCTGACGGTGCGCCAGAATCTGGTGCTGCACGCGCGCCTGTTCCACGTGCCCGAGAGCGAGATCGGCGCGCGCATCGATGAAATGGCGCAGCGCTTCGACTTGCGCGCAGTGATGGACGACCTGCCCGACAGCCTGCCGCTGGGCATACGCCAGCGCCTGTCGCTGGCCGTGGCCATGGTGCACAAGCCGGAAATGCTGATCCTCGACGAGCCGACGTCCGGCGTCGACCCGATCGCGCGCGACAATTTCTGGCGCCTGATGATCGAGCTGGCGCGGCGCGACCGCGTCACCATCTTCATTTCCACCCACTTCATGAACGAGGCCGAGCGCTGCGACCGCATCTCGCTGATGCATGCGGGGAAAGTGCTGGTCAGCGATGCGCCGGCAGAACTGGTGCGCAAGAAGGGTGCGCCGTCGCTGGAAGCGGCCTTCATCGCCTACCTGGAAGAAGCGGGCGGCGGCACGGCAGCGGCCGAAGCGCAGGAAAGCGAGGCGCCGGGGAAAAATGCGGCAGTGCAGGCAACGCAGCAGGAGCACCGGCGCAGCCGCTTCAGCCTGGGGCGCATGCTCAGCTACATGTGGCGCGAAACCCTGGAACTGCGGCGCGATCCCGTGCGCCTGACCCTGGCGCTGGGCGGCTCCGTGCTGCTGCTGTTCGTCATCGGCTTCGGCATCAGCCTGGACGTCGAAGACTTGAGTTATGCGGTGCTCGACCACGACCAGACCACCCTGAGCCAGAATTACACGAACAACCTGGCCGGCTCGCGCTACTTCGTCGAACGTCCACCGCTGCGCGACTATGCCGATATCGACCAGCGCATGCGCAGCGGCGAATTGTCGCTGGCCATCGAGATTCCACCCGGCTTTGCGCGCGACGTGCAGCGCGGCGCGCCAGCGCAGGTGGGGGCGTGGATCGATGGCGCCATGCCGATGCGCGCCGAAACCGTGCAAGGCTACGTGCAGGGCATGCACCAGCTGTGGCTGGCCGACCAGGCCTTGCACCGCTATGGCATCACGATGAGCAACCCGGTCGCCATCCAGACGCGCTACCGCTACAACCCGGACGTGAAAAGCCTGCCCGCGATGGTGCCGGCCGTGATTCCTTTGCTGCTGCTGATGCTGCCGGCCATGCTGGCGGCGCTGTCCGTGGTGCGCGAAAAGGAACTGGGCTCCATCATCAACCTGTACGTGACGCCCGTGACGCGCCTGGAATTCTTGCTCGGCAAGCAGGTGCCGTACGTCGTGCTGGCCATGTTCAACTTCGCCCTCATGGCGCTGCTGGCGGTCACCGCCTTCGGCGTGCCGATCAAGGGCAGCTTGCCGACCCTGATCGGCGCCACCTTCATCTTCAATATCTGCGCCACCGGCATCGGCCTGTTCGCCTCGACGTTTACGCGCAGCCAGATCGCGGCCCTGTTCGTGACCATGATCGGCACCATGATCCCGGCCATCCAGTTTTCCGGCCTGCTCAATCCCGTTTCGTCGATGGAAGGCGTGGGCAAGGCCATCGGCCTGATGTACCCGGCCACGCACATGCTCAATATCAGCCGGGGCGTGTTCAACAAGGCGCTGGGATTCGGCGACCTGCACGCCTCGTTCTGGCCCCTGATCGTGGCGATCCCCGTGATCCTCGGCGTGACGGTGGCGCTGCTGAAGAAACAGGAGTCGTAAGCGTATGCGCCACCTTGAAAATATCTACCGCCTGGGCGTGAAGGAAATCTGGAGCCTGATCCGCGATCCGATGATGCTGGTCCTGATTTTGTATACCTTTACGCTGGCGATCTACGTGGCCGCCACGGCCAAGCCGGAAACCCTGCACATGGCCTCGATTGCCATTGTCGACGAGGATGGCTCGCCGCTGTCCGGACGCATCGCCTCGGCCTTCTTCCCGCCGCAGTTCACGCCGCCGGCCATGATCAACCAGAGCCAGGTCGATGCGGGCCTGGACGCGGGCCAGTACACCTTCGTGCTGACCATCCCGCCCAAGCTGCAGGCGGACGTGCTGGGCGGGCGCCAGGCGGAGCTGCAGCTGAACGTGGATGCCACGCGCATGAGCCAGGCTTTCAGCGGCAGCGGCTACATCCAGCAGATCGTCGCCGCCGAAGTGGCCGAATTCGCCAAGCGCTATCGCGGCGCGACGGTTTCGCCGGTGGAGCTGGTGATGCGCGCGCGCTTCAATCCTTCGCTGAGCCAGGCGTGGTTTGGCTCGCTGATGGAAATCATCAACCAGGTGACGATGCTGTCGATCATCCTGACTGGCGCGGCCCTGATCCGCGAGCGCGAACACGGCACCATCGAGCACTTGCTGGTGATGCCAGTGACGCCGGCCGAGATCATGCTGGGCAAGGTCTGGTCGATGGGCCTGGTGGTGCTGCTGGCCGCGGCCCTGTCGCTGAACCTGGTGGTGCGCGGCATGCTGCATGTGCCCATCGAAGGCTCGATCGCACTGTTCCTGTGCGGCGCGGCCCTGCACCTGTTTGCCACCACCTCGATGGGCATTTTCCTGGCCACCGTGGCGCGCAGCATGCCGCAGTTCGGCATGCTCCTGATTCTCGTACTGCTGCCGCTGCAGATGCTCTCGGGCGGCAGCACGCCGCGCGAAAGCATGCCCGAGCTGGTGCAGAACATCATGCTGGTCGCACCGACCACGCATTTTGTCGAATTGAGCCAGGCGATCCTGTACCGGGGCGCCGGCATTGACGTGGTGTGGAAACCGTTCCTGGCTCTGCTGGCAATCGGCACGGCCCTGTTTACCTTCGCTCTGGCGCGCTTTCGCAAGACCATCAGCCAGATGGCATAGGCCCTGCGCCGGAATGTTCCGGCGTTTGTTTGCATGAAAAGGATAGTCATGAAGATCGAATCTGCTCCATTTTTTTCCACTAGCGGCTTGCCGTCCCTGGGCATGCTGGGCGACTATGCGCGCGACTCGTGGCAGCGCATCGTGCTGTACGCGGACGTGATGCGCCGGCGCGGCAACCAGTATCAGGAGCATCTGGCAGAGGACGTGCCGAACGTGCTCGACTTCCCCGCCGAACTGGTGCTGTCCGGTCTGGAGCTGGCGCGTCCAGTCAACTATGGCCTGGCGCGCATATTGACGCCCGATGCGCCGCAACCCGATCCGGCCAAGCGTCCCTTTGTGGTCGTCGATCCGCGCGCCGGCCACGGTCCCGGCATCGGCGGCTTCAAGGCGGAAAGCGAGATCGGCGTGGCCCTGCGCGCCGGCCACCCGTGCTACTTCATCGGCTTCCTGCCCGATCCCGTGCCGGGACAGACGGTGGAAGACGTGATGCACGCCGAGGCGGCCTTCCTGGAGAAAGTCATCGCCCTGCATCCGCTCAGCGAGGGCAAGCCCGTCGTCATCGGCAATTGCCAGGCGGGCTGGCAAATCCTCATGACGGCGGCCATGCGCCCGGAACTGTTCGGCCCCATCATCGTGGCCGGCGCACCCGTGTCCTACTGGGCCGGCTGGCACGGCCGCAATCCGATGCGCTATGCGGGTGGGTTGATGGGCGGCAGCTGGGCCACGGCGCTGGCGGGCGACCTGGGCAACGGCCGCTTCGACGGCGCCAGCCTGGTACAGAATTTCGAGAAGCTGAACCCGGCCAACACTCTGTGGAGCAAGCAGTACAACCTGTACGCAAACATCGATACGGAAGCGCCGCGTTACCTGGAATTTGAAAAATACTGGGGCGGCCACGTGTTCCTCAACGATGTCGAGATGCAGTACATCGTCGACAATCTGTTCATCGGCAACCGCCTGGCCACGGCGGAGTTGATCACCTCCGACGGCGTACGCCTGGACTTGCGCAATATTCGTTCGCCTATCGTCGTGTTCTGCTCGAACGGCGACAACATCACGCCGCCGCCGCAGGCGCTGGGCTGGATCACGGACCTGTACCGCGACGACAAGGACGTGCTGATGCACGACCAGACCATCGTGTATGCCGTGCATGACAGCGTCGGCCACCTGGGCATTTTCGTCTCGGCCAAGGTGGGACACAAGGAACACCAGAAATTCGCCAGCAATATCGACCTGATCAACCTGCTGCCGGCCGGTATCTACGAAGCGCGGATCGTCGACAAGACGCCCGATACGCCGAACGCGGACCTGGCCAGCGGCGACTATGTGCTGCAGGTCGAACACCGCAGCATCGACGATGTGCGCGCCATCGTGCAGCCAAGCGTGGAGAGCGACCGCAAGTTCGCCGCCGCCGCGCGCGTGTCCGAAGTAAACCTGGCGCTGTACCGCACCTTCGCGCAGCCGTGGGTGCGCGCCATGGTCACGCCGCAGTCGGCGCGCTTCCTGCAGCTCACGCATCCGCTGCGCGTGTCGTACGAGCGCTGGACGGACCACAATCCGCTGGCCAAGCTGGTGGCCAAGGAGGCGGAAAAAGTGCGTGCCCATCGCCAGCCGGTGGCGCCCGACAATCCGCTGCTGGCCATGCAGGAGGCCATCTCCGGCGCCATCACGGCCGGCTTGAACAGCTGGCGCGACTGGCGCGATACGGTGCAGGAAACGACCTTCGACCTGGTGTACGGTTCACCCCTGGTGCAGGCGCTGACGGGACAAGCCATCGGCGACGCCACGCCGCCACGTCCTCACCCCGGTATCTCGCCCGAGCATTGCGAATACGTGCGCTGCGAAACGCGCAAGATGGAAGAGGACATGCAGCGCGGCGGCCTGGTGGAAGCGGCCGTGCGCGCGCTGTTCTACATCTACCGCTTCCGCATGATCGCCGACGAGCGCAGGGTCAACCTGGCGCTCAAATTGATCAAGCCGCAATACCGGCAGGGCGTCGGCATGGAAGAATTTCGCGGCATCGTGCGCCAGCAGGCGCGTTTGATGCTGCATGATTTCGATGCCGCCATCGCCGCCTTGCCGGCCTTGCTGTCGCGCGCCGAACCGGATGCCATAGGCGCGCTGGGCGAATGGCTGCAGCAAGTGCTGCAAGTGCCCGAAGCGCCGACGCTGGACGAGGAAGCAAGCCTGCGGCAAATGCTGGAGGTATTCGAGCGTGCGATCAAGGCGCACGCGAAGGCGCAGCCGCCGGCCGTGCACGCATCTCAAACTGCATCCCATACCGGACCCAAAACCAAACCTGCCAAAAATACTACCTCTGCCTAGAAGACCACGATGACTACTACCCAAGACGATGATTTGCATATCGTGCGTAACCGCACCTTCGACCAGATCGCCATCGGCGACACTGCCAGCATCACGCGCACCCTGAGCATGGACGATATCGCCCTGTTCGCGGTGATGTCGGGCGATGACAACCCGCAGCACCTGGACGCCGAATTTGCCGCCTCCAGCCGCTACGAGGGTGTCATCGCGCACGGCATGTGGGGCGCCGCCCTCATTTCCGCCGTGCTGGGTACGCGCCTGCCCGGCGCCGGCACCGTCTACACGGGCCAGACCCTGCGTTTCCTGCAGCCCGTGCGCGTGGGCGATACGCTGGCCATCAGCGTCACCGTCACCGCGCTCGAGCCGCGCAACCGCCACGTGACCCTGGCCTGCCGCTGCGTCAATCAGCATGGCGCCGTGGTGCTCGACGGCGAAGCGCAGGTGATCGCGCCCGCCGAACAGATCGAAAGAGTGCGCGCCACCTTGCCCGAAGTTCGCCTGCATAACGGCGACGGCACGCGGCGCCTGCTGGAGCAGGCGCGCACGCTGGGTCCGATCAAGGTGGCCGTGATCCACCCTTGCGATGAACTGAGCCTGTCGGGCGCGCTGGACGCCCATGCGGCCGGCCTGATCACGCCCGTGCTGGTGGCGCCGCGCGCGCGCCTGGAAGCGGTGGCGCTGGAGGCTGGCCTGAGCCTGGCCGGCATCGCCATCGAGGATGTCGAGCATAGCCATGCTGCCGCCGCGCGCGGTGTCGAACTGGCGGGCAAGGGCGAGGTGGAGGCGCTGATGAAGGGCAGCCTGCACACGGATGAACTGATGTCGGCCGTGCTGGCCGCCAGCGCCGGCCTGCGCACCAAGCGCCGCATCAGCCACTGCTTCCTGATGCAGACGCCCGCGTATCCGCGTCCTTTCATCATCACGGATGCGGCCATCAATATCGCGCCGAACCTGGCCATGAAGGCCGACATCGTGCGCAACGCCATCGACCTGGCGCACGTGATCGGCGTGGCCAGACCGCGCGTGGCCATCCTGGCCGCCGTGGAAACGGTGAATGCGGACATGCCGGCCACGCTGGATGCCGCCGCCCTGTGCAAGATGGCCGACCGCGGGCAGATAACGGGCGCCATCCTTGATGGCCCCCTGGCCTTCGACAACGCCGTGTCGATTGCCGCCGCCACCGTCAAGGGCATCGTCTCGGAGGTGGCGGGGCGCGCCGACATCCTGCTGGTGCCCGACCTGGAAAGCGGCAACATGCTGGCCAAGCAGCTTGAATACATGGGCGACGCGGACAGCGCCGGCATCGTGCTGGGCGCGAAAATCCCCATCATCCTCACCAGCCGCGCCGACTCGCGCGCCAGCCGCATCGCTTCATGCGCCATCGCCGTGATGCTGGCCAATCATTACCGGAGCACGCCACCATGAACGCACCAGTCCAACATGCCGACGAATACGCCGATGGCGCCCTGATCCTGGTGCTCAATTGCGGCTCGTCGAGCATCAAGTTCGCCTTGTTCGAGCAAGCCGCTGGCGTGCTGCCGCAGCAGGCGCAATGGAGCGGCAAGGTCGAAGGCATCGGCCGTGAAAACGCCACTTATCGCGCTGGCGGCCTGCCGGCAGTCGCCTTGCAGCTCGATGCGGAGCAGCCCCATCACGCGGCCCTCGAATACATCCGCGCGCAAGTCGTGGCGCAACTGGACGGGCGCCCGCTGCGCGCGGTGGCGCATCGCGTGGTGCATGGCGGCAGCAAGTATTTCGCCCCCGTGCGCATCGATGTCAAAGTGCTGGCGGACCTGAAAAGTTTTGTGCCGCTGGCGCCGCTGCACCAGCCGTTCGCATTGGAGGCGATCGAGGTGCTGCTCGAATCGCGGCCCGATATCGCCCAGGTGGCGTGCTTCGACACGGCCTTTCACCACACGGTGCCGCAGGTCGAGCAGATGCTGGCCCTGCCTTACGATGCGTGGGAGCGGGGTTTGCGCCGCTATGGCTTCCACGGCCTGTCGTACGAATACCAATCGCTGGTGTTGGAACAGCGTTTTGGTGCTGTCGCGCGCGGCAAGGTCATCGTCGCCCACCTGGGCAGCGGCGCCAGTCTGTGCGCCATGGATAATTTGCACAGCGTGGCCACGACCATGGGCTTTTCCGCGCTCGATGGCCTGATGATGGGCACGCGCTGCGGTTCGCTCGATCCGGGCGCGGTCATCTACCTGATGGAAATCGAAAAATTGTCGCTGGAAAAAGTGGCGCATGTGCTGTACCACGAATCGGGTTTGCTGGGCGTGTCGGGCGTGTCGGCCGATCCGCCCGTGCTGCTGGCGCAGCAGGACCGGCAAGATGCCACGGGCGAGCGCATCCGCGCCGCGCTGGCCCTGTATATCCGCCGCATCGTGCGCGAGATCGGCGCCCTGACGGCCGTGCTGGGTGGGCTGGACATGCTGGTGTTTACGGCCGGTATCGGCGAGCACAGCGCCGAACTGCGCCAGCGCATTTGCGCCGAGCTGGGTTTTATCGGCCCCGTGCTCGACGCGGAGGCCAATGCGCGCAACGCCAGCCGTATTTCCAGCGATGCCAGCCGCATCGTGGTGGGCGTGGAACCGGCCAATGAAGAGTGGGTAGCGGCACGCCACGCGGCCCTGGCTGTGAGCGCATGAGGATTTGACAGCGCCATTACACCCAATGGGAAATTTGCCGAATTGCACATATTTTCCATTGAGTGCGATAGCGCACAGTCTGGTTTTAGTTTTGTCTTTACTATGAAGTCATGCCATTGCGCTACATCAAGAAACAGCGCGATGCCTGGCAAATTTTGAACATTTTGCCCGCCTTTAGTAAAAATAAAATTAATCCATATTGAAAGGTCAATCATGAACAAATTACTCGCCGCCCTGATCGCCACCCTGTTTGCTACCGCCGCCTTCGCTCAAACCGCACCGGCCACCGAAGCCGTCGTGAAAGCCCAGGCTTCCGCACAAAGAGATGTCAACAAGGCTGCCGCTTCGGAAGCCAAGGTCGATGCCAAGGCTGACGCCAACGTCGCCAAGGCCGAAATGAAGGCCGACGAAAAGAAAGCCGATGCCCATCACAAGGCCAATAAAACCAAGGTCAAGGCCCACGACAAAGTCGTCAACGCCGATGCGGAAGACAAGCTGAAAGCGGAAGCCAAGGCAGATAAAACCGATGCCAACGCCGATGCGAAAGCCACCAAGACGGCCGTGAAAGCGAACGCCAAGGTCGCCAAGGAAAAAGTGGAAGCGAACGCCGATAAAGCCCTCGCCGCTACCAAGACGGCAGAAGCCAAGGCCAAGGCCGACGCTGAAGTCAAGGCAGCCGCCGCCAAGTAATTCCCCGTTTGCGGGCCACGGCCTGCAAGCCCCAAAGACAGCTTCGGCTGTCTTTTTTTTCGTCTGCCACTTTTCTTTTACACCGCTTGCCAGTCTTGATCTGGCGCAAATGCTCCTCTTTTCGCCGTGCCATAGTGAACTGGCAAACAGACGAAGGGGGACATCATGAGCACCGCTAAAACGAAAAAATCACCGGCTACCGGTTCGGCTGAAGGCATGCCTGTCATGTCTTCCATGCTGGTGATGCCGGTCGAGGGCGACGTACGGGCCGACGCTGGTGCGGCAGGCAGCGACGATGCCATGCCTGGGCTGCGCCTGGGCGTGTCGTATGCCGACCAGGCTGCGCTCACCCAGGGCGCGGCCGCAGCGGATGCCAGCGCCATGCCGGCTGGCGGCATGCAGCAGGCATCGCAGGGCATGGCCGGCGCCAGAGGCATGTACGTGGGCGATGGCAGCATGGGTAGCGACCGCGATGGCGGGGGCGGTGGAGGTGGCATGGGCGGTGACGCTGGTGGACAGGGCGGCGGCACGCCACAAGTGCGCACCTGCGCCACGATGGACGTCCATCGCCGCCTGCTGACCGAAGATCCGTCCTATGCGAACGTACGCGCCGATATTGAAAACCTGGCCGGGCTCTACGAGGGCGACAGCAGCATTGCCGGACGTTCCGGCGTGACGCAGATACCGGTGGTGGTGCACGTGGTGTGGAATACGGCCGCACAGAATATTTCGGATGCGCAGATCGCCAGCCAGCTCGATGTGCTGAACCGGGATTTCCGGCGCGTCAACCCGGATGTGAACAGCACGCCGGCACCGTTCCTGCCGCTGACGGCCGATGCGCGCGTGCAGTTTTCGCTGGCCACGACCGACCCGCATGGCGCTGCCACCAGCGGCATCGAGCGGCGCCAGACGACGGTGGCCTCCTTTGGTGCCGACGATGCCGTCAAGTCGCAGGCGACGGGCGGCATGGACGCCTGGCCGGCCGACAGCTATCTGAATGTCTGGGCGTGCCAGCTGGGCGGCGGCTTGCTGGGTTACGCGCAGTTTCCCGGCGGCCCGGCCGCCACCGACGGCGTGGTGATCCTGCAATCGGCCTTCGGCACGACCGGCACGGCCGCGCCACCGTTCCACCTGGGACGGACGGCCACGCATGAAATCGGCCACTGGCTGAACCTGAACCATATCTGGGGCGATGACGGCACGGGGTGCTCGGGCACGGACAATGTGGCCGACACGCCAAACCAGGGCGGGCCGAACACGGGCCAGCCCTCGTTTCCCCAGGTGTCCTGCAGTAACGGGCCGAATGGCGACATGTTCATGAACTACATGGATTACGTCGACGATCCCGCCATGTTCATGTTCACTGCGGGCCAGGTGGCGCGCATGCAGGCTTGTCTCGATGGTCCGCGCGCCAGCATCGGCACGGGGGGAACAGGCGCGGGCGCCACGCCGCGCCAGAGTTCCTCGCCTGTCGTGGCCTGGGGCGCGAATCGTCTCGACGTCTTCGTGCTGGGCACGGACCGCGCGCTATGCCACAAGGCCTGGAATGGCACAGCCTGGGCGCCGTCCGTCACCGGCTACGAAGGGCAGGGTGGCATCTGTACCAGTGCGCCGCAGGTGGTGTCGTGGGCACCGGACCGGCTCGATGTGTTCGTCACGGGCAGCGACAGCGGTTTGTTCCACAAATGGTGGAATGGCACGGCCTGGGGACCGTCGCTGACCGGCTATGAAGCGATGGGCGGGCTGTGTGTGGGAGATCCCCGCGCCGTTGCCTGGGGACCGAACCGCCTCGACGTGTTTGTCGTTGGCACGGACCGCGGCCTGTATCACAAGTGGTGGAACGGGTCCGCCTGGGGACCGTCGCTGACGGGTTACGAGGCCATGGGCGGCATCTGCCTGGGCCAGCCGGAAGCGGTGGCGTGGGGACCGAACCGCCTGGACGTCTTCGTCATTGGTTCCGACCATGCGCTGTACCACAAATGGTGGAACGGCACGGCCTGGGGACCGTCGCTGACGGGCTACGAGCGCCTGGGCGGCATCTGCACTTCGTCGCCGAAGGCGGTGGCGTGGGGACCGAACCGCCTCGACGTCTTTGTCACGGGCACCGATGGCGCCCTGTACCATAAATGGTGGGATGGCGCGAAATGGGGACCTTCCATCGATGGCTTCGAGCGCCTGGGCGGCATCTGCGTGGGCGAGGTGGAAGCCGTGTCGTGGGCGGCCAACCGGCTCGACGTGTTTGTCATCGACACCGATAGCGCCCTGTATCACAAGGCCTGGAACGGATCTGCCTGGTCGCCATCCATGACGGGCTTTGACAACCTGGGCGGCGTGTGCACCTCGCGTCCGCGCGCCACGGCTTGGGCGCCGAACCGCCTCGACGTGTTTGTCGCGGGCACGAATGGCGCCCTGTTCCACAAGGCGTGGAACGGGACGGCCTGGTCGCCCTCCGTGAGCGGCTATGAAAGCCTGGGCGGCGTGGTATCGTGTTTCTGACGTCAATATATTCAACGGGAGGCGGCATGCACGGCATGACGATGGCATTGCCCAGCGGTAGCTGGACGCATTCCTTCGAAGAGGATGCAGACGGTATCGAGGTGTACCGGCCCACGGCCACATTCACCTTTCCTCCCAGCCGCAAGGGGCGCAAGGTGCTGGAGTTTTGCGCGCCAGCCGGCGCCATGGCGCAAGGGGAGGCGACATTGACGTCCATGACGCCCGGCCCCGATGACCGTCCCCGCGCCGGCTCCGTTACCCGGCTGGTGCCCCTGGGCATGGGCCGCTATGCGCTCAGTGATGTCGCCGGGGCGCAGGACGTGATCGATATCGTCGAGGCGACGCCCGACGTGGTGCGCCTGTCGCGGCGTTAAGGCTTGCCGCGCAGTTTGTAGGCGAGCGCCGTGCGGTTGCCAACGCCGAGCTTCTGGTAAATCGCATGCAGTTGGTTGCGGACGGTGGCCGGCGACTTGCCCAGTTCCCTGGCGATGCTTTTATACGGAAAACCTTCGGCCGCCATGGCCGCTACCAGCCGCTCGGCTGGCGTCAAGCGCTGCATGGCAGCTTGCCTGTATCGTTGTTGCTCATACCTGCTCTCCTGTCCGTGGGCGGCGTGCCGGTGGCATACCTGCAGGGATAACGGGAACGCGGGACATATCTGCAAAATTATCTGTAAAACTATTTTTCCTGCTGCCGTTACGCGGCGATGGACGAAAAAAAAGACAGGCGAACCTGTCTTTTCGTATGGATCGATGACGATCAGCCGATGGCTGCCATCGAGACCGGTTTCAGCTTGGCCGCCAGCGCCTTGCCTTTCTTGGCGCGCTTGCCGAAGTGCTCGGCCAGGGCCGTGGCGCCGAGCGATGCATCCTGCGGCTTCGATGCCCGGCCGATGCCCGAGACCACCACGCCGCGCTGGGTGATCGGCTGCACGGCCAGCAGCTTGTCCTTGGCGTCCAGGTCGATCAGCTTGACGCCAGTGCCGCCCTTGGACAGGGTCTTCATTTCATCGAGGCCAAACACCAGCAGGCGCGCGCCTTCCGTTAGGCAGGCCAGGGCGCTGGCCGCTTCGGGGATGACCTTCGGAGCCAAGGGCACGTCGCCGTCGTCCAGGGTGATGAAGGCCTTGCCGCCCTTCAGGCGGCTGCTCATGTCGCCCGCCTTGGCGATGAAGCCGTAGCCGGCGCTCGACGCCAGCAGCAAGTTGGTGGCGCCATTGCCTGCAAAGTAATGCAGGATGCGCACGGCGTTGCCGGGCGTGCCGCCGCTCAGGTCGCACAAGGTCGTGATCGGCACGCCGTCGCCGCGCGCGTTGGGTAGCGCCGAGACGGGAACCGAGTAAATCTTGCCGTTGTTGCCAAAGCCCAGCAGGGTATCGACCGTGCGGCATTCGAAGGCGCCATGCAGCGTGTCGCCTGCCTTGAAGGTGAATTGCGCCGCATCGTGGCCGATGCCGGTGCGTGCGCGCACCCAGCCTTTTTCCGAAATGATGACGGTGACCGGTTCATCGACCACCTTCTGTTCGGCCACGGCTTTTTGTGCTTCCTCGATCAGGGTGCGGCGCGCGTCGCCGAACTGCTTGGCGTCCGCTTCGATCTCGCGGATGATGGCGCGCTTCATCGAACCCGGGTTGTCGAGCAGGTCTTGCAGCGACTTTTCTTCCTTGCGCAGCTCGGCCAGTTCCTGCTGGATCTTGATCGTTTCCAGGCGCGCCAGCTGGCGCAAACGGATTTCCAGGATATCGTCCGCCTGCCGTTCGGACAGCTTGAAGGCGTCGATCAGAGCCGCCTTCGGTTCATCCGAATTGCGGATGATCTGGATCACCTTGTCGATATTGAGCAGGATCGCTTCGCGTCCTTCCAGGATATGGATGCGGTCCTTGACCTTGCCCAGTTTGTAGCCGGTGCGGCGGGTGACGGTCTCGAAGCGGAAATCGATCCACTCGCGCAGGATGTCGCCCAGCCCTTTTTGGCGCGGACGACCATCGCCGCCTATCATCACCAGATTGATCGAGGTCGACGACTCCAGCGAGGTGTGCGCCAGCAGCATCAGCATGAATTCCGTCTGGTCCTGGTTCTTCGATTTCGGCTCGAACACGAGGCGCACAGGCGCGGCGCGGCCCGATTCATCGCGGATGGTGTCGAGCGAATTGAGGATCAGCGCTTTCAGGGCCACCTGGTCCGGCGACAGCGCCTTCTTGCCCAGCTTGATCTTCGGATTGGTCAGTTCTTCGATTTCTTCCAGTACCTTTTGCGACGAGGTACCCGGCGGCAGTTCCGTCACGACGGCTTGCCACTGGCCGCGCGCCAGCTCTTCGATCTTCCAGCGCGCGCGCACTTTCATGCTGCCACGGCCGCTCGCATACATGTCCTGGATCTGCGAGGGCGGCGTGATGATCTGGCCGCCGCCGGGGAAGTCAGGGCCGGGAATCATGGTCATCAGCTCGGCATGCGTCATCTTCGGATCGCGGATCATGGCGACAGCTGCTTTCGCCACTTCCGCCAGGTTGTGTGACGGGATTTCCGTGGCCAGGCCGACGGCGATGCCGGAGGCGCCATTCAGCAGCACCATCGGCAGGCGCGCCGGAAGCAGCTTCGGTTCTTCCGTCGAACCGTCGTAGTTGGGCTGGAAGTCCACCGTGCCCATGCCGATTTCATCCATCAGCAGCTTGGCGATCGGCGTCAGACGCGCTTCCGTGTAACGCATGGCCGCGGCGCCATCGCCATCGCGCGAGCCGAAGTTGCCCTGGCCATCGATCAGCGGGTAGCGCAAGGAAAAGTCCTGCGCCATGCGTACCAGCGCGTCGTACACGGACTGGTCGCCGTGCGGATGCAACTTGCCCAGCACGTCGCCGACCACGGCCGCCGATTTGCGCGGCTTCGCCGTGGAATTCAATCCCAGCTCATTCATCGCATACAGGATGCGGCGCTGCACGGGTTTCTGGCCATCGCAGACGTCGGGCAGGGCGCGGCCCTTGACCACGGAGATGGCGTAATCGAGATAGGCACGCTCGGCAAAGGTGGAGAGGGTCAGCGCTTCGCCGTCGAATACCGGTTCATCCGGCTCGATCGGCTCTGGCTGGGCATCGTCAAATAAATTGGTTTGTGTGGACATGGCGCTTGTTTCGGTGTTAGGTGGTTGCGGTTGAATTCGTGGGATTGATTATGACAGCCCGGATTTGGAAAAGGACTTGCCGTACGTCAGATACATGTAGCGCAAGGTGAGATACAGCACGCCCACGGCCAGTTCGACGCTGTTATGCATCATTGGCATGGCGCGGATGGAAGGAGCCTGACCGGCCAGCAAAAAAATGCCGATGGATGGGACCAGCACCAGCGGCCAGATCGTCTTCCAGCGGAAATCGGTGGGGGAAAACAGCAAGCCGGCGCTCGACCAGACAAACAGCATGGCGCCGACGAGGGGGGCCGGCAACTGCTGCACATACAGTAGCGACAGCAAGCTCGTACAGCCGATCAGCCATGCCGCGCGCAGGCGGGGCAAGAGCACCTCTGGCCAGCCGCAATCGCCATACAGGCCGGTGGCGCAGCGCAGGGCCAGCGCCGCCAGGCAAAACATCAATGGCATGGCATCGCCGATGTCCAGCGCCGATTGGCCTTTGCCGCTCATGAACATGGCGGCGAACAGTGACAGGCCCAGGCACAGGAGCAGCAGCATGCCATGCAGCAATTGGCGGTTCATCGTATACGCGAGCAGGGCCGACGCGCACAAGCCGGCCGAGGTGACGAGGCGCATGGTCTCGCTGCGTTCGGGCAGGAACAGCATCAGTGCCAGCAGCAGATAGGGAACGATCCATCCCAGTTGCCGCAAGCCGGGCCGCTTCCACAGCACGGGCAGGCGTTCCTGCAGCGACTCCTGCAGCGCTTCCAGGCGCGTGAACAGCGGCTGCGGCCAGCGCAAGGCATGCATGGCCAGTAGGGCAAAGGCCAGCGCCTGGAAGCCCAGCAGGCTGGCATAGGCAGCCGTGTCGCCGAGCGTGAAGCCGGCGGCATCGAGCACGCCCGCGAGCATGAAATGGAGCACGAAACCCAGGCCGCACGAAGCGAACGCCGTTTGCTTGAAGTAGCGCTTGGCATGGACGGCGTGTTCCCATTGCTCGAACAGGTCGGCATCGAGCTTGTAGGCCAGCATCTCGCTGTGCTGCCAGCGTATCGCCTGCAGCAGCTCGCGCAGCTGCAGCGTGAATTTTTGGTCGAACAGCTGGCGCGCGTAGGCGCTTGGCGGCTGCTGCGACATGATGCAGTCCAGGCCGGGATAGCTGTCGCGGTTGTCGCTGAAATGGGCGAACGAGCGGTCCGCCCGGTAGCGCTGCATGGCGCCGCGCACCAGATCCGCATGGCTACGCGCCAGATAGGAAAAATCGTGGTCCCAGCCAAGCTGCTGGAACAGGGCCTGGCGCAGCGCCAGGTCATAGCCGGCGCTGGCGCAATAGCGCAGCGCACACAGGTCGAATTCCTCGCGCACGTCCAGGTTCAGCATGGCGTCGTCCTGCAACACGCCGGCCAGCACGTCGCTGGCATCGGCGTGCCGCGTCAGCGCCAGGCAGCCTTGCCACAGATTGGCCGCTTCCTGCGCCGGATCGATGGCGACCACGCCCCATTGTTCTGGCTGCGGTGCGGGCTCTTGGGCAATGACGCCCCACAGTTCCGTGCCTGTGTCTTGCGCGGCGTCGTCGATGACTCCCCACAGGTCGGCCGCTTCCATGGGCGGCGTTTCCACCCCTTCCGCCTCGGCCCCAGCCGCTTGCGGTTCCGGCAACTCCGCGGAAAACAGGTGCGCATGGCGCAGCGCGTATTCATACGCTTCGCGCAGCTCCTGGAAGGCGGCCGGATCGTCTTCGGGACGCGTCACCTTCAAGCGCCTGGCATACGCGCGCTTGAGGGCGCGCTCGTCGACGGTCGGCTCCGTGCCCAGGATATCCCACAGGCTGCGCTGTCCGTTGTGCATGCCGCCGTCCATCTACAGGAAGCTCTCGCTCTCGACCTGGCGCAACACCTCGTCGAGCGCCTGGCGCGCCTTGCGGATGGTGTTCGGGTCCTGCGTTTCCAGCGCGGCCTGGAAATTGGCCGTGTGCGCCGCCAGGTACTGGCGCACGTCGCCCAGCGACTGTTCGTACAGGCGGTCGGCGCGCGTGATCAGGGTGCGGTTTTCCATCTGCTCGCGCGGGTGAATCTTCAGGTCGGCCAGTTCAAGAAAGCGCTGCTCGATCTGTTCCGGCGTCATCACGCCTGCGTTGTCGCTGATGATCATCTTGTGGTGTTCCTGCGTGGCCAGCACCGTCACTTCCGCTTCCAGCACGCCGCTGACGTCGTAGGTGAAGCGCACGTCGATGCCGATCTCGCCCGCTTTTTTCGCGGGAATCGGGAAGCTGATCTTGCCGAGGAAGACGTTGTCAGCCACCAGGCGCGACTCGCCCTGGAAGATTGCCACGTTGATTTCCTTCTGGTTGTCGTAAATGGTGGTGATGTTTTCCGTGCGCGAGACGGGTACCACGGAGTTGCGCTCGATGATGGGCAGGTAATGCCCGCCTTCATACTGGTTCGCGCCGACCTGGCGCGAAATCGAAATGCCCAGCGAATATGGTGCCACGTCCGTCATGACCACTTCATCGAGGGCCGCGTCGCGCATCTTCAGGCCCGCCTGCACGGCGGCGCCCAGCGCCACGGCTTCGTCCGGGTCCAGGTGGATGGCGGGGAAGCGGCCGAACATGCGCGACACGAGCTTGCGTACCAGCGGCATGCGCGTGGCGCCGCCTGCCAGCACCACTTCATCGAGCTCCGCGGCGCGGATGGTGGCGTCGCGCAGCGCCCGTTCCACGGGCAGGCGCAGGCGGGCCAGCAGCGGTTCGCACAACTGCGCCAGTTTGTCTTCGCTGATCTCCCAGCTATATTCCTTGTCCTGGTAGCGCGTGGCCATGCGCACGGATGGTTGCTCCGACAGCAGGCGCTTGACGCGCTCGGCTTCATCGCGCAGCAGCTGCTGCTGGCGCGGGTCGAACAGGCGGTTGCCGGCCGCATCGCGCAGGCCGCTGCCTTCCAAAAAGGCATCGACCAGCACGCTGACGAAGTCTTCGCCCCCTAGAAAATTGTCGCCGGCCGAGGCGCGCACTTCCATCACGCCTTCGAACAGCTCCAGGATCGACACGTCGAAGGTACCACCGCCCAGGTCGAAGACAAGGAATTTGCTTTCCTGTTCCTTGTCGCGGATACCGTAGGCCAGCGCGGCGGCCGTCGGCTCGTTCAGCAGCCGCTCCACGCGCAAACCCGCCAGCTGGCCGGCGATGCGCGTGGCCTTGCGCTGCGCATCGCTGAAATACGCGGGTACGGTGATGATGGCTTCCTCGACCTTGTGGCCCAGGAAGGCTTCGGCATCTTCCTTCAGCGCGCGCAGCACCATCGACGACAGCTCTTCCGGACGGAATTGCTGCGTGCCGAGGGTGATCTTTTTTTCACTGCCCATGTAGCGTTTGAAGACGGCGGCTGTCAGCTGCGGGTGCGTCTGCAGGCGCTCGCGCGCGGCGCGGCCCACCAGCACGCTGCCGTCGTCGTCGATGCTGACGCACGATGGCGTCAGGTGTTCGCCCAGCGCGTTCGGGATGATGCAAGCCTTGCCGTCGCGCCAGATGGCGACCAGGCTGTTGGTGGTGCCCAGGTCGATACCGATGATCATCAGATATCTGCCTCCGCTTCATTGCCGTGTTCCTCGATCCAGGCGCGGCGTCCTGCCGCTTCGCCCTTGCCCATCAACATGTTGAAGCGGGCGGAGGAAGTCATGTGGTCGATTTCGCCCAGGGTCACGGGCAGCAAACGGCGCGTGTCCGGGTTCATCGTCGTTTCCCACAGCTGTTCGGCGTTCATCTCGCCCAGGCCCTTGAAGCGGGAGATCGACCAGGCGCCCTGTTTCACGCCTTCCTTGCGCAGCTTGTCCTCGATGGCGACCAGTTCGCCGTCGTCGAGCGCATAGATTTTCTGCATCGGCTTCTTGCCGCGCGCCGGCGCGTCCACGCGGTACAGTGGCGGACGGGCGATGCAGATGTGTCCCTTGTTGATCAGGGCCGGGAAATGCTTGAAGAACAGTGTCAGCAGCAGTACCTGGATGTGCGAGCCGTCCACGTCAGCATCCGACAGGATGCAGATCTTGCCGTAGCGCAGGCCGGACAGGTCGGGCGAGTCGCCCACGCTGTGCGGATCGACGCCGATGGCCACGGCAATATCGTGGATCTCGTTATTGGCAAACAGGCGGTCGCGGTCCGTCTCCCACGAGTTCAGGACCTTGCCGCGCAGGGGCAGGATGGCCTGGAATTCCTTGTCGCGGCCCATCTTGGCCGAACCGCCCGCCGAGTCACCCTCGACGAGGAACAGTTCATTGCGCGTGATGTCCGACGATTCGCAGTCGGTCAGCTTGCCCGGCAAAACGGCGACGCCCGAGGATTTTTTCTTTTCCACTTTTTGCAGCGAGCGCTGGCGCGACTGCGCCTGCTTGATCACGAGATCGGCCAGCTTCTTGCCGTAATCGACGTGCTGGTTCAGCCACAGTTCCAGCGGCGGCTTGGTGAAGGTCGAGACCAGGCGCACGGCGTCGCGCGAATTGAGGCGTTCCTTGATCTGGCCCTGGAATTGCGGGTCAAGCACCTTGGCCGACAGCACGAACGAGGCGCGCGCAAAGACGTCTTCCGGCAGCAGTTTCACGCCTTTCGGCAGCAGCGAGTGCATCTCGACGAAGTTTTTCACGGCGCCGAACAGGCCGTCGCGCAAGCCCGATTCGTGCGTGCCGCCATTCGAGGTGGGAATCAGGTTGACATACGATTCGCGCACGATGGCGCCTTCTTCCGTCCACGCCACCACCCAGGCCGCGCCTTCGCCTTCGGCAAAGCCTTCCGAGTCAGGCCCCGCGTATTGCGCGCCTTCGAACAGGGGAATCAGGGTTTCGCCATTCGATACCTGCGCCAGCGATTCGGTCAGGTAGCCACGCAAGCCTTCCGCGTACTGCCAGGTTTGCGTATCGCCCGTCTTGGCGTTGGTCAGCGTGACGGTCACGCCGGGCAGCAGCACGGCTTTCGAGCGCAGCAGGCGCTGCAGCTCGGTTTGCGAGATATTCGGCGAATCAAAATACTTCGCATCGGGCCAGGCGGTGACGCGCGTGCCCGACTTCTTGCCGTCGCGCGGGGCGGGGCGGGAACTCAAGGGCTCGATCACGTCGCCATTCGCAAACACCATGTGATGCAGGCCGTTGCCGTCGCTTTCCTTGCGCCAGACGGTGATTTCCAGGCGCGTCGACAGCGCATTGGTGACGGACACGCCGACACCGTGCAAGCCACCCGAGAACGCGTAGGCGCCGCCCGAACCCTTGTCGAACTTGCCGCCCGCGTGCAGCCGTGTAAACACGATTTCCACCGTCGGCACGCCTTCTTCCGGGTGCAGGCCGACGGGAATGCCGCGACCGTTGTCTTCGACGGTGATGCTGCCATCCGTGTTTTGCGTCACGGCGATATGCGTGCAATGACCGCCCAGCGCCTCGTCGGAGGCATTGTCGATCACTTCCTGAATGATGTGCAGCGGATTTTCAGTGCGGGTGTACATCCCCGGGCGCTGCTTGACGGGTTCCAGTCCTTTCAGGACACGGATGGATGATTCGCTGTAGTCGGATGCTGGTTTTTTAGTGGCCATACGTGTTCAAGCTAAGTAAAGACAGTGGTTGGAACGCCAGGCCATGGCACTGCAGGGCGCAATGACAACGGCGGCGATAACTGTATAAATATACAGTATATCCCGTCCAGCGTCACTGGGAGAGGGCAGTGCGGCAGGCATGGCGTCCTTGTGCGGACGCTCGCGCATTCTATCTTGTCCAGCGAGCAATAGCGCTACTCCAGGGCAACAACAGTGCGCTGCGCGCGTGGTTTTGCGCCAATTGTGGAGCATTTTATGCGGCAAAGTCCCTGTTTTTACATCTTGTTTACAGTCGCCTCCCCAGTCTTTACAAATTTTTTAGACCCTTTTGGCTAATCTGCTCACTATCAAAACAAACCTGAATGAGGGTGGGAATGGATATCGTGTATCTCGGCTTGATTGCCGTTTTTTTCGTCCTGGCGGCCGGCTTTGCCGTCGCCTGCGACAAATTAGGGAGCGTCAAATGAACGCGTTTTATGTGCTGGGCGCCGTGGTCTCGGCTGGCCTGCTCGTCTACCTGCTGGTGGCGCTGCTGAAGGCGGAGGAACTGTGATGACGACGCAATCATTAATGTTGCTGGTGGCCTTCCTGGCCGTACTGCTGGCCGCCGGCTATCCGCTGGGCCTGTATATGGCCAAGGTGGCGGGCGACGCCCCCGTGCGCGGCCTGGGCTGGCTGCAAAAGCTGGAAAACCTGCTGTACCGCTGGTCCGGCCTTCCTGCCGACAAGGCCATGGGCTGGAAAAGCTACGCCATCGCCCTGATCGTCTTCAATACCGTGGGCGCCGTCTTCGTGTACGGCCTGCAGCGCCTGCAGGGCTTCTTGCCCCTCAATCCACAGGGTTTGGGCGCCGTCAGCCCCGATTCCTCGTTCAATACCACCGTCAGCTTCGTCGCCAATACCAACTGGCAGGGCTACGGCGGCGAACAGACCATGAGCTACCTGACCCAGATGCTGGGCATGGCATGCCAGAACTTCTTTTCGGCGGCCACTGGCATCGCCGTGATCTTCGCGCTGGTGCGCGGTTTCGCCTCGCGCTCGGGCAAATCGATCGGCAACTTCTGGGTCGACCTGGTGCGCTCCACGCTGTACATCCTGCTGCCGCTGGCGCTGGCCCTGTCGGTCGCCTTCATGGGCGAAGGCATGATCCAGAATTTTTCCGCCTACAAGGAAGTGACGCTGATCGACCAGGTGGCGTATGAAACGCCGAAAATGACGGCCGATGGCCAGCCCGTGCTGGACGCCGCCGGTAAACCCGTAATGGAAGCGCAAGTGGCGACGACGCAGACGATCGCCATGGGTCCCGTCGCTTCGCAGGAATCGATCAAGCTGCTGGGAACGAATGGCGGCGGCTTTTTCAATGCCAATTCCTCGCACCCATATGAAAATCCCACGGTGCTGTCGAACTTCCTGCAGATGCTGGCCATTTTCATCATTCCCGCCGGCTTGTGCTTCACCTTTGGCCGCATGGTGGGCGACCTGCGCCAGGGCTGGGCCGTGCTGGCCGCGATGTCCCTGATCTTTGTCGTCATGACGGCTGGCGTGATGAGCGCCGAGCAGCAAGCCAATCCGAATCTGCAGGCACTGGGCGTGGATCAGCAGGCCAGCAGCCTGCAATCTGGGGGCAATATGGAAGGCAAGGAAACGCGCTTCGGCATCAGCTCCTCGACCCTGTTCGCGGCGGTGACGACGGCGGCATCCTGCGGCGCCGTCAATTCCATGCACGATTCCTACATGCCCCTGGGTGGCATGGTGCCGCTGCTGCTGATGCAGTTCGGCGAAGTGGTTTTCGGCGGCGTGGGCACGGGCCTGTACGGCATGCTGATGTTCGCCATCCTGGCCGTCTTCATCGCCGGCCTGATGATAGGCCGCACGCCTGAATACCTGGGCAAGAAAATCCAGGCCTATGAAATGAAGATGGTGTCGCTGGCCATCCTGGTCACGCCAGCCTTGGTATTGACGGGCACGGCGATCGCCGTGATGGTCGAGCCGGGCAAGATCGGCGTGGCCAATCCGGGCGCGCACGGCTTCTCGGAGATCCTGTACGCCTTCACCTCGGCGGCCAACAACAACGGCAGCGCATTTGCCGGGCTGTCCGCCAACACGCCGTTCTACAACGTGATGCTGGCGATTGCCATGTGGTTCGGCCGCTTCGGCGTGATCGTGCCCGTGCTGGCGGTGGCCGGTTCGCTGGCGGCCAAGCAGCGCCTGTCGGCCAATGCCGGCACCATGCCCACGCACGGCCCCATGTTCATCGGCTTGCTGGTCGGCGTGGTGGTGCTCGTCGGCGTGCTCAATTACGTTCCCGCGCTGGCCCTGGGCCCGATCGTCGAACACCTGCAACTTTTTACAAAATAAGAGGCTACCATGTCACGCACAAGCCTGACCTTGTTCGATTCCGCATTGATTGGCCCTGCCATCGTCGATGCGTTCAAAAAACTCGACCCCCGCACGCAGTGGCGCAGTCCCGTGATGTTCGTCGTCTATGTCGGCAGCATCATCACGACCCTGCTGGCTATCCAGGCCCTGAACGGCCAGGGTGAAGCGCCGTTCGGCTTCATCATCGCCGTCGCCGTGTGGCTGTGGTTTACCGTGCTGTTTGCGAACTTCGCCGAAGCGCTCGCCGAAGGCCGCAGCAAGGCCCAGGCGGCTTCCTTGCGCGCCCTGAAGCAGACGGTGATGGCAAAGAAAATGCAAACGCCGAAGTACGGCACTTCCTGGCTGCCCACGCCGGCGACCGACCTGCGCAAGGGCATGACGGTGCTGGTCGAGGCGGGTGACGTCATTCCCGCCGACGGCGAAGTGACGGCCGGCGTGGCCTCCGTCGACGAGAGCGCCATCACGGGCGAATCGGCGCCCGTCATCCGCGAATCGGGCGGCGACTTTTCTGCCGTCACGGGCGGTACCCGCGTGCTGTCGGACTGGCTGCTGGTGCGCGTTTCCGTCAACCCGGGCGAAGCCTTCATCGACCGCATGATCGCCATGGTCGAAGGCGCCAAGCGCCAGAAGACGCCGAATGAAATCGCCCTGACGATCCTGCTGGTGGCCTTGTCCATCGTCTTCCTGATCGTTACCGTAACCTTGCTGCCGTACTCGCTGTTTTCCGTGGCGGCCGCCGGCAGCGGCACGCCGGTGACGATTACCGTGCTGATCGCGCTGCTGGTGTGCCTGATTCCGACCACCATCGGCGGCCTGCTGTCGGCCATCGGTGTGGCCGGCATGAGCCGCATGATGCAAGCCAATGTGATCGCCACCTCGGGCCGCGCCGTGGAAGCGGCGGGCGACGTGGACGTGCTGCTGCTCGATAAAACGGGCACCATCACCCTGGGCAACCGCCAGGCGTCAAGCTTTGTACCTGCTCCCGGTGTGATGGAGCAGCAGCTGGCCGACGCGGCGCAACTGGCCTCGCTGGCCGATGAAACGCCGGAAGGGCGCAGCATCGTCGTGCTGGCCAAGCAGAAGTTCAATATCCGCGAACGCGAGATGGCCAGCCTGCACGCCACCTTCGTGCCCTTCACGGCGCAAACGCGCATGAGCGGCGTGGATATCCCTGGCGAACAGCAGGTGCGCCAGCTGCGCAAGGGTGCGGCCGAATCCATGAAAAAGTATGTGGAAGCGCTGGGCCAGCCGTATCCGGTCGAGGTGTCGCGCACCGTCGACGATATTGCGCGCCGCGGCAGCACGCCGCTGGTGGTGGTCGACGACGGGCGCGTCATGGGTGTCGTGGAATTGAAGGATATTGTCAAGGGCGGCATCAAGGAGCGTTTTGCGGAACTGCGCCGCATGGGCATCAAGACCGTCATGATCACGGGTGACAACAAGCTGACGGCTGCGGCCATCGCCGCCGAGGCTGGCGTGGACGATTTTCTCGCCGAAGCGACGCCGGAAGACAAGCTCAAGCTGATTCGCAGCTACCAGTCCGAAGGCCGCCTGGTGGCCATGACGGGCGACGGCACCAACGATGCACCGGCGCTGGCGCAGGCCGACGTGGCCGTGGCCATGAACTCGGGTACGCAGGCGGCAAAGGAGGCGGGCAATATGGTCGACCTGGATTCGAACCCGACCAAGCTGCTGGAAATCGTTGAAATCGGCAAGCAGATGCTGATGACGCGCGGTTCGCTGACGACATTCTCGATTTCGAACGACATCGCCAAGTACTTCGCCATCATCCCGGCCGCCTTCGTGGGCACCTATCCGCAGTTGAAGGCGCTCGACATCATGCACTTGTCCAGCCCCGCCTCGGCCATCATGTCGGCCGTGATCTTCAATGCCTTGATCATCGTCGTGCTGATCCCGCTGGCCCTGAAGGGCGTGCAATACCGGGCCATCGGCGCGGCCAGCCTGTTGCGTCGCAATCTGCTGATCTACGGCCTGGGCGGCATCATCCTGCCCTTCATCGGGATCAAGCTGATCGACATGCTGCTGTCCGCACTCAATTTAGTCTAAAGGAACCATCATGAGCACTATCGTACGTCCCGCCCTGGTCCTGTTTGCCGCGCTGACCGTGATCTGCGGCGTGGTCTATCCGTTTGCCACGGCCGGCATCGGGCAGCTGGCCTTCAACGATGAAGTCAACGGCAGCATCGTCGAACGTGGTGGCAAGCCCGTCGGCTCGATGCTGATCGGCCAGTCATTTACCTCGCCCAAGTATTTCTGGGGCCGGCCATCGGCCACCGCGCCGATGGCGAATAACGGCGCCGGTTCGGGCGGCTCGAATCAGGGACCGACCAATCCGGCCCTGGTGGACGCCGTCAAGGCGCGCATCGCCGCCTTGAAGGAAGCTGACCCCGGCAATACGCGCGCCATTCCCGTTGACTTGGTGACGGCGTCGAGCAGCGGCCTGGACCCGGAAATCAGCCTGGCGGCGGCCTTGTACCAGGCTCCGCGCGTGGCCCGCGTGCGCGCAGTGCCGCTGGCGCAGGTGGAAAACGCCATCGCCAAGGTGCAGAAAACCGCGTATATCGGCTTTTTCGGCGAACCACGGGTGAATGTGCTGGAACTGAATCTGGCGCTCGATGCAGCCGCGAAGTAAGATGATGCAGGGGCAGAGCCGCCGGTTTTGCCCCTGGTTTTGATATTAAAAGATGCCCATGCTCCCCAACGACAGCCAACGCCCCGACCCAGATGCCCTGCTGGCGCAAGTGCAGGCGCAGGAAAAGAAAGCCGCGCGCGGCCGGCTGCGCATTTACTTCGGCGCCTCGGCCGGCGTCGGCAAGACCTATGCGATGCTGGCCGCGGCCCGCAAACTGCTGGCCGATGGCCAGGATCTGCTGGTGGGCGTGGTGGAGACGCATGGGCGCCAGGATACGGCGGCCCAGCTTGACGGCTTGCCGCTGCTTCCCCTGAAGGCCATCGAATACCGGGGCAAGACCCTGTTCGAGTTCGACCTGGACGAAGCGCTGCGGCGCGCGCCGCCGCTGATACTGATGGATGAACTGGCTCACTCGAACGTGGCCGGTTCGCGCCATCCGAAGCGCTGGCAGGATGTCGAGGAATTGCTGGCGGCCGGCATTGACGTGCTGTCGACCGTGAATGTGCAGCACCTGGAAAGCCTGAATGACGTGGTGGGGGGGATTACCGGCGTGCGCGTGGCCGAGACCCTGCCCGACACGGTGTTCGACCGCGCCGATGAAGTGGTGCTGGTCGATATCCCGGCCGATGAACTGTTGCGCCGCCTGAAGCAGGGCAAGGTATACCAGCCGCAGCAGGCCGAGCGGGCATCCCAGCATTTTTTTCGCAAGGGTAACCTGATCGCCCTGCGCGAACTGGCCTTGCGCCGCACGGCGGACCGGGTGCAGGACGACGTGCAAGCCTATCGCGTCGAAAAATCGATCAATCCCGTGTGGAAGACGGGCGCCGCGCTGCTCGCCTGCGTGGGACCGTACGCGGGGGGCGAACACGTTATCCGCAGCACGGCACGCCTGGCCAGCCAGCTGAATGCCGAATGGCACGCGCTATACGTGGAAACGCCGCGCCTGCAGCGCCTGCCGGCGCGCGAGCGCGAACGTATCCTGAAAACGCTGAAACTGGCGCAGGACCTGGGCGCACGCACGGCCATTGTGCCGTCCGCCGACATCGCCGGCGCCGTGGTCGAGTATGCGCGCAACGCGAATATCTCGAAAGTCATCGTGGGGCGTGGCCGCGCCGGTGCGCTGGCGCGCCTGTGGCACACACCGCCAGCCGTGCGCATGGCCAGCCTGGCGCCCGATATCGACCTGATCGAGGTCGGCTTGCCAGCTGCCGATGTGGCGCCCCGGCGCGTGGCTGGCGAAGACACGGAGGCACCACGCCGGCCATCGCGCCATTGGCGTTACCTATTGGCCGCTGGCGTCAGCCTGGGCACGGCCCTCGCCTCGGTCCCGCTGCAACCCTATCTGGACCTGGCCAATATCGCCATGCTGTCGCTGCTGACGGTGGTGCTGGTGGCCGTGCGCCTGGGGCGCGGACCGGCGGCGCTGGCCAGCCTGGTGGGCGTGGCCTGCTTCGATTTCATCTTCGTGCCGCCGCGCTTCTCGTTTGCCGTGGGCGATTTTCAGTACGTGATCACCTTTGGCGTGATGCTGGCCGTGGGCCTGATTACGGGCCACCTGACGGCCGGCCTGCGCTTCCAGGCGCGCGTGGCCTCGCACCGCGAAGCGCGCGCCCGCGCCCTGTACGAATTCTCGCGCGAATTGTCCGGCGTGCTGCAGACGGAGCAGATTTTCGACATCACGAAAAGCGCCATCGAACGGGCTTTCCGCGCCCGCGCCACCTTGCTGCTGCCCGATGACGAGGGCAGCTTGCAGGCCCCGAATGGCGGCGAGCCGCTCGATATCGGCATTGCGCAGTGGGCCTTCGACCATGCGCAGGCGGCGGGGACGGGCACGGATACCTTGCCGGCTTCGCCCATTTTCTACCTGCCGCTGATCGCACCGATGCGCACGCGTGGCGTGCTGGCGCTGTTGCCACTCGATGGCACTGACCGCGGGCGCTGGCTGCTGGTGCCGGAACAGCGCCAGCACCTCGATACCTTTGCCGCCCTGGCGGCCATCGCCCTCGAGCGCGTGCACTACATCGATGTGGCCCAGGGTGCGCTGCTGCAGATGGAGTCCGAACGGCTGCGCAATTCGCTGTTGGCGGCCCTGTCGCACGACTTGCGCACGCCATTGACGTCGCTGGTGGGCCTGGCCGAATCGCTGGCCCTGTCCCGGCCTGCGTTGTCGCCCGCGCAGCTGGACATGGCGCGCTCGCTGCAGTCCGAAACCGTACGCATGAGCGCCCTGGTGGCGAACTTGCTGGACATGGCGCGCATCGAAAGCGGGCAGGTGCGCCTGAACCTGCAATGGCAGGCGCTGGAAGAAGTGGTGGGCAGCGCGCTGCGCGCCAGCGGCCCGCAATTGCAGCAGCATGCCGTGCAGACGCAGCTGGCGCCGGATTTGCCACTGGTGCGCTACGACGCCGTGCTGATCGAGCGCGTGCTGTGCAACCTGCTGGAAAACGCGGCCAAATACACGCCGCCCGGCAGCACCATCACGGTCGCGGCCGGGGTACATGGCCAGTTCCTGCAGGTGACGGTGTTTGATGATGGCCCGGGCCTGC
Source organism: Janthinobacterium lyxosi (assembly GCF_051380665.1). Lineage (NCBI taxonomy): Bacteria > Pseudomonadati > Pseudomonadota > Betaproteobacteria > Burkholderiales > Oxalobacteraceae > Janthinobacterium > Janthinobacterium lyxosi. The sequence goes on along the minus strand of NZ_JBNYXM010000010.1, from coordinate 44,276 downwards.
CGCCCGGCCGCGAAGAAGCCATCTTTGAAAAATTCACGCGCGGCGAGCGAGAATCGAACAAGCCGGGTGTCGGGCTGGGGCTGGCCATTTGCCGCGCCATCGTCGAAGCCCACGGCGGCACCATCCACGCGCAATCGCACACGCCGGGACAGGGCGCTGCGATCGTGTTCAGCCTGCCGCTGGGCACGCCCCCTGCGCCGCCAGAGATCGAACTCGATGACGCCAACGACTATGAAACAGGAAAACCATCATGAACGAACCTTCCGCCACCGCCTTGCTGGTTGAGGATGAACCGCAAATCCGCCGCTTCGTGCGAGCCGCGCTGGAAGACGAGGGCTGGCAGATTTTCGAGTCCGCCACCATGCAGCGAGGCCTGATCGATGCCGGCACGCGCCGACCCGACCTGATCGTGCTGGACCTGGGCCTGCCTGACGGAGATGGCATCGACTTCATCGCCGACATCCGCAAATGGTCGGCCGTGCCCATCATCGTGCTGTCGGCGCGGGTCGACGAAGAGGACAAGATACGCGCGCTGGACGCGGGCGCCGACGATTACCTGACCAAGCCGTTCGGCGTGGGCGAGCTGCTGGCCCGCGTACGGGCCACCTTGCGCCGCCAGCGCCAGCCCGCCGCCAGCGACGATGGCGTGGTGCAGTTTGGCGATGTGCGGGTCGACCTGAAGGACCGCCTAGTGACGCGCAACAAGCAACTGGTGCACATGACGCCGACCGAATTTCGCTTGCTCTCGGTGCTCGTGAAGAACGCCGGCAGGGTGGTCACCAATCCGCAGCTGCTGCGTGAAGTGTGGGGGCCGTCGAACAGCGAAAATGGCCACTACCTGCGCATTTATATGGGGCATCTGCGCCAGAAGCTGGAAGCCGATCCGGCCCAGCCGCAGCACCTGCTGACGGAAACGGCCGTCGGCTACCGCTTGCTGCTGCCGCTCTAATACCTGTTAATCCCCTGTTTGAAAACAGGCGCCGCGCGCGCCGGGGGGACGCTTTACCCACAATTTTGCAGCGGCGGGCCAGCTGCGCCATGTTGGCAAAGGCCCATACCACCCATGAAGAAGAAGAAACCATGAATAAAATGATACTTGCACTTGCTGTCGCCACCGCCTTTACGGGCAGCCTGGCCCACGCGGAAGAGGTCAAGCCCGATAATGACGTCAGTTTCAACGTGGCCGGCGTGTCCGACTACCGCTACCGCGGCATCTCGCAGACGCGCTTGAAACCCGCGCTGCAGGGCGGCGTCGACTACGTCAACAATCCTACCGGCCTGTATGCGGGCGCCTGGGCCTCCACCATCAAGTGGACCAAGGATGCGGGCGGTAGCGGTGACGTGGAAGTGGACCTGTATGCGGGCAAGCGCGGCCAGTTGACGGCCGATATCGGCTATGACGTGGGCGTGCTGGCGTATGTGTATGCAGACAACGGCTTGAAGCACATCGACGGCCTGGCCGACGCGGACACCCAGGAAGTCTATGGTCAGCTGTCGTATGGCCCGGCCTATATCAAGTATTCGCACGCCGTCTCCAATCTGTTCGGCATCGTCAACAGCAAGAACAGCGGCTACCTGGACATCGGCGCGAATATCGACTTGAGCAACGGCTGGACCGGCAACCTGCACGCGGGCCACCAGAAGGTGAAAAACAATGATGCGTCGAGCTACACGGACTGGAAAGTGGGCGTCACGCGCGATTTCGGTGTGGTGACGGGCGCGCTGGCCGTGATCGGCACGAACGCGGGCAAGTCGGCCTATGCTTCGCCCGTGAACGGTAAATTCATGGGCAAGACGGCGTTGCAGCTGACGGTCAGCAAAACGTTCTAATTGACTGAGTTGACTGAGAGGAGAGGCGGCGCATGCGCCGCCTTTTTTTGTTGTTGCCTGCCCAGCCAGGCTAGGCAGGCAGGTTAAAAACGGCGCAATACAGCTGTCCCAGGCTGACCACGCGGGCGGCCGGAATCTGTGCGGCCAGGGCATGGGCCGGCGCAGCTTGCGTGTCTGTTGCCAGCAGGACGCGCAGGTCCGGATTGACGCTGCGCGCGTGCGCGATGCGGCGCGCCAGGCCAGCTTGCGCGGCGCCGTCCACGACGCCGTCCAGCGGCACCACCAGCACGCGCGCGGCGATCAGGGCCGAACGGCTGCCCATGGAGTCGCGGCCTTCGCTGTCGATGACGATGTCGTGGTAGCAGTTCACCAGGTGTTCCAGCTCCGGTTGCAAGCCCTTGGCGCTGATGGCGCGCGCCATCAGGTGCGGCCGCGTCAGGCTGCCCTGCATGGCGCCGTCGTGCATGTTCCTCGCCTGCTCCATGGCTCCCTGGCGCGGATCGGCATCGAGCAGCAATACCTTGCGTCCGGCCAGCGCGCGCGAGGCGGCCAGCCGTCCGGCCAGGATGGATTTCTCCATTCCCCCGCGTTCATCCGTGATGGCGATGATCATCTTGGCGCACGGCTGGCATGATGTTGGAAGCGGAGACCAGCTGCAGCAAACAGCCTTCACGCGGCGCGTCCCTGTCGCTGGCTGTCCATGCGGGCAGCTGCATCAATGGCTCCAGTGCTTCGGCCAGCTTGTCCTGGCCGGCGGACGACATCGGCGTCATCGGCAGGCGCAGCTCGTCGCGCACCTTGCCTTGCATGGCCAGCGCCGCCTTCACGGGGCCAGGATTGGGTTCGGCAAACAGCAGTCGGATGACGGGCAGCATGGTCTTGAACAGGGCGCCGGCGGCGCCGTGGCGACCCTGCTTGACCAGGTGGTACAGCTGCGCATACAGGTCGGGGCGTAACTGGGCGGCGGCCGACATGGCGCCGTGGCCGCCCATGGACAGGCTGGCCAGCAGCAGCGCATCGTCGCCGCACAAGACGTCCAGGTGCGTATCGAGCAGCAGTTCGCCCAGTTGCTGCAGCTTGCCACCCGCTTCCTTGATGGCGACGAAGTGCGAGTCGCGCGCCAGCAGCGCCGCCGTCTGCGGTTCGATATTGACGCCCGTGCGTGCCGGCACGTTGTACAGCACGATGGACTGGTCGGTGGCGGCGGCGATGGCCTCGAAGTGGCGCACGATGCCGTCCTGCGAAGGGCGGACATATGACGGTGCCGAGACCAGCAGACCAGCCAGCGGATGGTCGTGATAGCGTTGCACTGTGGCGACGACGCTGCGCGTATCGCTGCCACCGATACCCATCACGACGGGGAAGCAGGGGCCGATGGCTTCGAGTACGCTATCGAGCAGCATGGTGTGTTCTGCGGCGCTCAGCATGGCCGCTTCGCCCGTGGTACCGCATACCACCAGGCCATCGACGCCGCTGGCTGCCAGCTCGCTGGCCAGCTGCTGGGCGGCGTCGAAGTCGATCTCGCCGTCACGGAATGGCGTCACCATCGGTACCCAGATGCCCTGGAAGTGCGCGGTGATGCGCGACGAAGACATCGCCTGCTCGCAGGAATACTGGTTCATAGCGATTTCCCCTGACTGATGCGGCCAAATTCCGCCGCCGGCAGCAGGCGCATGACGGCGTCCATGGTCAGGCGCAGGGCCGGCTCCGTCACGCACAGCCAGACTTTCATGCGTTCGGCGTGGTCGACCGCCTCGACGCGCATGAACGACAGCATGCCGCCGCACGTCCTGACGACCAGCTGGCGCAGCTCGGCCAGACAGGACTTGTCGACCGTGATATGCATGAGGAAAGTGGGCAGGCGGGGATGGCGGTGGGGCAGTGCTTGATGCGCTTGATGCGTTTGCAGGCGTGAATGGGGTTCCATGGTGGCTTTGCAGCGGTGGTTGAGGTACGTTCAAGATTAGCAGCGGGGGCGTAAAGATTCTCTAAAAAGCGGGGCCTTCTGTGTAAACGGGCTGTATGCGTTGTGCCTCCGGCGTGTTGCGTGGATGCGCCGCGCATGTGCTTTTGTTACAAAATTGAATCGTGCTTTCCGGGGCAGGGGTTTATATTGAAAAGGTCTCCGCTTTCAGTCAGCCCTGCCATGTCAGACGAAAAAGATCCCCAGCTTCCCCCTTCCACCGATCCCGCAGCGCCTTCCCGGCCCGACCGGGTCGGCAGGGCACCCGATGATGAGCACCGTGCGCGCGATGCCGCACCGCGCTATCTGAAGGATAACGACACGCCGCTGGCGCTGGCCTGGCGGGTGATCACGTCGCGCTACCGCTCCATGCGCGACAAGGCCAGCCGCGATTTCATGCGGCGCACCCTGCGCATCGGCATCTCGGCGCGCATTTTCCACCCGGAGCCGGGCGCCACTGGCCTGCGCAGCAAGAACCTGCAATACCTGGAAGAGTCGATCGCGCAGTGGGTCATGTCGCGCGACGTGCTGGTGTTCATGATCCCGACGGTTAATACCAGCGGCCAGCTACACCCGAGCAATATCACCCTGCGCCACTATGCGCGCCATCTGGACGGTCTGGTGCTGCAGGGCGGTGCCGACGTCTCGCCGCAGACGTATTCCGAGGCGGCCACGCGGCCCGAATGGAGCGGCGACCGCGCGCGCGACCTGTACGAATTGGAACTGCTGCACGAATTCGTCGACGCGGGCAAGCCCGTGCTGGGCATTTGCCGCGGCTGCCAACTCATCAACGTGGGCTTTGGCGGCACCCTGTACCAGGACATCGCCTCGGACGTGGAAGGCGCCACCTCGCACGTCAACGACCTGTATGACCGCCACCGCCACAGCATCGTCTTCCCGAAAGGCTCGTCGCTGGCGGGCATGTTCCCGAAGGCGGGCGAGGCGCTCGTCAACTCCATCCACCATCAGTCGGTCAAGGAACTGGGGCGCGACATCACCGTGGAAGCGTATTCGCAAGGGGACAATATCGTCGAAGCCATTCGCTACCAACGGGCGCGCTTCGTCATGGGCTTGCAGTGGCACCCGGAATTTCATTCGGCGGGCGGCGTCGAACTTCTCGATTGCACGCCGATCCTCGATAACTTTTTGCGCGCGGCGCGGGAGACGCGGTTTTGAGTGCGCATCTGATCCGCCGGCGCACTGTGCTGGCCGGCCTGCTGGCGCTGCCCCTGGGGGGCTTGCGCGCTGCGCCGCGCCCGCATGAAGGCCCGCTGCCGTTTGCGTTGACGTCCGCCGCGCGCGCGCGCTCGCTCAAGGCGCGAGTGGCGCCGGCCATTGCCGAACAGGTGGTCAAGGCGGCGCGCAAGGATGCGGCGCGCCCCGTGCACCTGATGGCCGAAGTGCGCACGGGCGGCTTGCTGAAGGGAGAAGGCGGGCGCGAGACCAGCCAGCAGGCGCAGGAGGACTGGCGCCAGGTGCGCTTGCAGGCGCTGGCCTGGCGGCTGTCGGGCGAGATGGCGCATTTCGAGGCGGCGCGCCAGCTGCTGCTGGCCTGGAGCGGCGGCTACCAGCCCTCGTTCAGTCCCGTCGACGAGACGGAGCTGGCCAGCCTGCTGATGGGTTTTGACCTGGTACAGGAACGCTTGAACGGCGTCGAGCGCGAGCAGGTGCAGGCGTTTTGCCGCACCTTGGCGCAGGGGTATTTGAGTGATCCCATCAAGGTGGGCGGTCCGTCCACGGCGCGCAACAACTGGCATAGCCACCGCATCAAGATCGGCACGGCCGCCGCGTATGTCACGGGCGACGCCTTGTTGATCGCGCGCGCGAAGGAGCGCTTCCTGGCGCACGTGCCGCGCAATATCGGCGCCGGCGGCGTACCCTTCGACTTCGAGCAGCGCGACGCCCTGCATTACACCACTTACAGCCTGGAGCCGCTGCTGACGACGGCCCTGATGGCGCAGGCGCATGGCGATGATTGGTATGGCGTGCCGGAAGCGCGGCGCCTGGCCGAGGCGCTGGCGTGGCTGGCGCCGTATGCGCAGGGCAGAAAGACGCACGAGGAATTCGCAAGGAGCGCCGTGCCGTTCGACCGCAAGCGCGTGGCCGCCGGTGAAAAGGGCTTTACGGGGAATTGGGAGTCCAAGGGCGCCGCCAATGTGTATCTGCTGGCGGCGCGCTTCGACCCCGCTTACCTGCCGCTGGCGCTGGAGTTGCGCCCGCCAGCCTGGGCGCTGGCGCTGTACGGTGCTTAGTGAGAACTTCGCGTTAGAACTTCGTGCGCACCGTGAACATCACATTGCGCGGTTCGCCATAAAAGCCCGTCTGGAACAGGCCCAGTCCCGTGAAGTATTTCTTGTCCAGCAGGTTGTTCACGTTGACGCTGGCCGTGACGTTCTTGCTGATCTCGTAGCGCGCCATCAGGTTGACCAGCGCGTAGCCGCCCTGCTTGATGCGCGAATTGTCCTCGATGGAGGGATTCCAGATATTGCCGTAGTAGCTGCTTTGCCAGTTGATGCCGCCACCGACGGTCAGCTTGTCCAGACTGGCCGGCAGGCGCCACGTGCCCTGTACGCGCACCAGGTGGGCAGGCTGCGTCGTTTGCAGCATGGTGGAAAACACATCCTTGCCATCCGCGTCCCGCACATGCGCATAGGTATAGCCGGTGCTCAGCTTCACATCCGTCATCACTTCGCCCGTCACTTCCATTTCCACGCCGCGGCTGGTGACACCATCGATGGCCTTATACACTACCTCACCGTTGACTTCGCCCACAGGACTGCCCACGTTGCTTTGGCGGATCTGGAACAGGGCGGCGCTGGCGTTGACCTTGCCATCGAGGTATTCGGCTTTTACGCCCGCCTCAACACCCTTGCCGCGCACGGGCGCGAGGAAGTTGCGGTTGATGTCGCGGTTGCTTTGCGGCGCGAAGATGCTGGTGTAGCTGCCGAACACGGAATACGTCTTGTCGAGGTCATACACGACGCCCGCATACGGCGTGATGACGCCGCTTTCGTCCATGCGCGTATGGCTTGACTTGATGGGGTCGAACATGGTGCGCTTCTGGTCCATCGTGTAATTGCTCACGCGCGCGCCGACGATAACGGACAGCGCATCGACGGGATGCAGGCGCGCGGCGCCATACAGACCGCTCTGGCGCGTGCGGTCGTTGTCGTTGCCTGTGCGTGCAAACGCCGGTTCCGCGTACTGGCCGTGCCAGTCGAAGTAGCTGCTGTCGAGGGGCGGATAGACCGAATCATAGACGGGACCATCCTGTTTTGCCGTCGAGGTGGAATAGCCGAACATCGCTTCATGCTGGCGACCAAAAGCTGTAAATGACCCGCTGGCGTCGACGTTGACGGTGGTCTGGCGGCGGTCGCCCTTGTATTTGCCCATGTAGAAATAAGTGCCTGCGCCCGTGACTGGGACGGGATTGCCGCCGCTGGCCGAACCGAGCACGCTGTCATGCTTGCTGCGCAACTGGTTGGCGCTCAATGTCAGTTTCCACGCGTTGGCGAACGTGTGTTCCAGCGACGTGAACAGCGTGGTGTTCTGCATGTTGCGGCGGCTCCAGTCCGTGGCTGGATTCCACGAAGTGGGGAAATCCGTGCGGGTGCCATCGGACAGCAGGACGGGGAAGCCTGTCCAGGTCGAGCCGCGCGGCTTGTAATCCTGGTGCGTGAAGCCTGCCGTCAGCAGGGTGACTTGTGTCAGGTCCGCCTCGATGATGCCGTAGGCGACCGATTTCTGCTGCGTATAGCGGTCCAGGTAAGAGTGTTTGTCCTGGTAGGCGCCCACCAGGCGCCCGCGCACCGTGCGGCTGTCGTTCAGGGGGCCGGAGACATCGACTTCGCCGCGGTAGTTGTCCCACGATCCTGCACCCAGGGTCGCCGAGCCCTCGAAGTTGGCGGTGGGGCGCTTGCGCACCATGTTGACGGTGGCCGAAGGGTCGCCCGAACCGCTCATCAGGCCCGTCGCGCCTTTCAGCACCTCGATGCGGTCATAGATGGCCATGTCGCTGTTCGTCGTGCCCCAGTCGTAGACGCCATCATAGATGGCCGACACGCCGTCATATTGGAAATTGGTGACGACAAAGCCGCGTGCCTGGAAGCTCCAGCGGTCGCTGTCGTAGTTTTGCACGCTCACGCCATTGACGTTCTTCATGACGTCGGAGACGGCGTTGCTGTTCTGGTCATCCATCTGCTGGCGCGTGACAATGGTCAGCGACTGCGGCGTTTCGCGCTGCGTCAACGCCAGGCCTGTGGCGCCGCTGGCGGGGCCGCCCGTATAGCTGCCGGTGCCGCTAGTGGCGGCGTTGCGCTCGGCTGCCGCGACCACGGTGACGCCGCTCATGACGGCCACGCCGCGGCTGTCCGCCGAGGGAGTATTCGCACCGGCGGGGATCTTTTGCAGCAGGTAGCCGCCATTAGCCTGCGGCACGGCTTGCAGGCCGCTGCCTGCCAGCAGCACGCGGAAACCCTCCTGCAAGTTGTAGCTGCCTTGCAGGCCGGCGCTGCGCAAGCCTTGCGTGGCGTCGCTGGAGAACGACAGCAGGATGGCGCTGTCGCTGCCGAAGCGCGTCAGCACGTCGCCCAAGGAACCTGCGGGGATGCTGTAGCTGCGCACTTGCCGGGTTTGTGCCTGAGCTGATGCCGGCAGGGCCAGGGCCATGCCGATCTGCGACAGGGCGCAGGCCAGGACGGTGCGGGTAAGGAGGGAACGCGAAGCGTGGTGCATGGAATAAAACCTTTCGTGGATGCGCAAGATGGAGACTGCCTATCTTCCAAGTCACGCGAGCACGGCGAAACAGCTCACTTTGCAGAAAATATTTTTTTAGCGCGCTGCCAGTTCGATCCTGACGACTTGATGGCCCCAGAAGCGCGTGACGGTATTGCGCTGCAACTGCAGGCTGGCGCTGACGGCGTCGAGGATGGCGCCGATATCGGCCAGCGGGTAGGAGCCGGAGACGCGCAGGCCGGCGATGGCCGGCGTGCAGGCCAGCGGATGGTCACTGTAGCGCGACAGCTCGGCGAGGAAATCGGCCAGGCGCATGTCGCGTGCCACCAGCATGCCATCGAGCCAGGCGCCGCCATACGGCGCCAGCGCCTGGCGGTGCACACCCGTGCCGTCGAAATGGGCGCCTTCGCCGGGACGCAGCACCAGGCGCTGTGCGCCATCGCCGGCCAGTACGGCGACGGCGCCTTCGAGCACGCCGGCGCTGGCGTATTGCTGGTGCAGGCGCACGGTGAAACGCGTGCCCAGCGCCTGCAGGCTGCCGTGTGGCGTGTCGACGAAGAAGGGACGTTGTACCGCATCCTTGCCGGTGGCGATGAAGATTTCGCCGGCCAGCAGCGCGATGCGCCGCTGTGCGCCGCTATAAGCGATATTCACGGCGCTGTTGGTATTGAGCGTGAGCTGGGTGCCATCATTCAAGGTCACCACGCGGCGCTGGTTGATGCCGGTGCGGTAGTCGGCCGTCCAGTTGCGCCATGGACTGCGGCGTTCGAACGCATACAGCGAGGCGCCGCAGGCCAGCAGCAGGGCAAGGGTCTTGACGGCGTGGCGGCGCGGCGCGTTGGCTTGCACGCAGGCCAGCAGCAGGCTCGCGTGCGTCCCGGGCGGCAGATGCTCGTGCTGCATTTGCAGCTGCTGCCACGTCTGCGTAGCGCTGCCAGCGCGCTGCAGATGGCGTTTCACCGTGGCCAGCGAGATGCCGAGCTGGCGCGCGATGTCTTCCTGCGGCAGCTCGTCGAGCTGGCGTAGTAAAAAAGCCCGTTTCACGGGAGGCGGCAAGCCGTCGAGCATGCGGTCGAGCTCAAATAACGTAGACAGCAGCAGCGCCCGTTCCTCGGGCGATGGCGCATGCGGGGACGGCAGTTGCGCCAGCACGTCCAAGTAGGCCTGTTCCAGCTTCTGGCGGCGGTAATGGTTGAACAACACGCGTTGGGCCACGGTAGCTAGAAAGGCGCGCGGCTCGCGCGCGGCGACGGCGTCTTCGCGGTCGAGCAGGCGCATGAAAGTGTCCTGCGCCACATCGGCCGCGCAAGCCGTGCTGCCCAGCTTCTTGCGTAGCCAGCCCTGCAGCCAGCCGTGGTGGTCGGCGTACAGTGTCGCGATGTCCTGGCGTTGTAGCGGCTTTGCCAGCGGCATCGCGTTCCCCTTGCATGGCCGGTCCGGATGGACAGGTGTTTTTAAATAATAATAAGAATCATTCTCACTTATTGTAACAAGCGGGGGCGGCGGCTGTAAACGATGGGGAGATGGGGTGTGGTTTTTTGGGTTTGCGTTGTTGGGGTAAAAGTCACGATGACTGGCAAAACCGTCGCGAGCGGAAGGGAGAGGCGGTCGAGAAGCGCAACCGTACTATAAGTACGGTGAGCATCGCAGGCCGCCTATACCGACGCGCAGTAGGTTTGGCCAGGCATCCTCAATAGTTCATGGGTTCACCACGAAAACATCTGATCGCCGAATCGACCATGCCCTCGGCGCTGCCCTGCAGGCTGTGCTGCTTGCGCAGGTATTGCGCGTCGCTCCACTGCTTGGCCACGTCCGACAGGTGTTTCAGTGCTGGCGTGCTGCCCAGTGCCTCGGCGTGCGGCTCCATCTTGCGCAGGGTGGTCATGATGTCTTCGCGCAGCGACATCGTTTCATAGGTTTTCGGATGCGTGATGGCGCCGTCGAGGCCGAAGCGGCAAGCCTGGAAGCGGTTGTAGTTATACACGAGGTAATCGTCTTCCACGGGCGGCGTTTCTTTCCGCTCCAGCAGGTAGCGGCACAGGGCTTGCAGGTAGGCGGCCAGCGCGGCGGCCCGCTCCACCGTCAGCGGCGTGTCGCACACGCGCAGTTCGATGGTGCCGAATTCCGGCTTGGGACGGATGTCCCAGTAAAAGTCCTTCATGCTCTTGATGATGCCCGTATTCTCCATCTTGGCGAAGTACTCGTTGGAGAACTGCTCCCAGTTGAGGGTGAACGGCGCGCGCCCGCTCATGGGGAAGGCGAACACGGAGTTCAGGCGCGCCGAATCGAACAGGGTGTCGCGTCCCTGCACGTAGGGCGAGGAAGCCGACAGCGCGATGAAGTGGGGGATGTAGCGGTTCAGCGAATGCAGCAGGAACATGGCATCGTCGCCCGAGGCGCAGCCGATGTGCACGTGCTGGCCGAAGATGGTGAACTGCTTGGCCAGGTAGCCGTACAGTTCCGAGATTTCCTGGAAGCGGGGCTTGGAAAAGATTTTTTGCGACGACCATTGCTGGAACGGGTGCGTGCCGCCGCCCGCGATGCCGATATTGAGCTTGTCGCCGGCCGTGATCAAGGTGTCGCGGATTTCCTGCAACTGCGCCAGCAGGGGGCCGTGATGCGTGTGCACGCTCGAATTAATCTCGATCATGCTCTCGGTGATCTCCGGCGTGACGTTGCCGGGGAACGGTTTTTTATTCAGCAGATGCAGCAGGTCGGGGCTGGCGGCCGTCAAGTCATAATCCGACAGGTTCACCAGTTGCAGTTCGAGTTCGACGCCGAAGGTCAGCGCGGCCGATTGGCCAAAGGGTTCCAGCGGCATTTAGCGCTCCTTGATTTCGTGGGTTTCTTTGGCCAGCATCAGCACGCGTTGCACCAGCACGGGACCGACCAGTTCCAGGCCCAGGGTGATGGCGGCCAGGGCGTTCAATTCGTCGCCAAAGTTCACGCCGTGCTGGCGCGCGTGTTCCAACAGCAGGATGATGAAGACGGAGACGGGCGTCAGCGCCACGCCCGTCAGCACGCCCTTGCGCCAGGAAATGCCGCTCACATGCGAAAACGCGGCCACGCCGACGACTTTGGTCAGCAGGCGCCCGCCGACGACGGTCAGGGCCAGGCCCGCGCCGGCCGTCACGCTGGCCCATTCCAGGGTCGATGCGGCATACACGAACAGCAGCACCGTCAGCAGCTCTCCCAGCGCGCCGAAATTGCGCTGCGCCTGGCTGAAGGCCACGCGGCGGTGGCGCGCCACCAGGCCAAACGTCAGGGTGGCCAGCAGCGGCGACAGGCTGGTGGTGTAGGTGAGGGCGACCAGCAGCATCACCGACAGGGCGAATGCCACGGTGGCATCCTGCGCCATATTGCCCAGGCGGCGCAGCATGGCCGGTACGACGATGCCAAAGACGGTGCCGGCGGCCACGGAGGCGGCCAGCACGGCGGCGCTGCTGCTGCTCGCCTCGATCAAGTCGGTGGAGCTCTGGAACATCCAGAAGCCGACGATGATGTTGAACGTGAAGACGGCCAGCACGCAATTGAGGGCGGTGAGGTGAACGATGCGTTCCGTCACCTGGCCCGAGCTGCGTTCCTCGTTGATGACGCGCATGATGGTGGCCGGCGAGGTGGACATGGCCAGGGACGCCAGCAGCAGTGCCGTCATCGAGGTGCTGCCGAATTCGATGCCGATGAAGTACACGACGGCAAAGGTCAGCAGCGATTCGACCAGGCCCGTGACGGCGATCCACGGATTGTTCTTCAGCCAGCGCAGGTTGATACGGTAGCCGACCTCGAACAGGATCAGGCCGAAGGCCACGTCGGCCAGCACCAGCATGGGTCCGGCGTCCGTCTGCGGCAGGATGCCCACCTGCGTCTGGGCCAGGACGAAACCGATCACGCCGTAAAAACTGATGCGCGGCAGGCCCGTCCAGCGGTGGCCGAATTCGCCCACCACCCAGGCCAGGGTGATGGCGAACGGCCAGGACAGGTCGGCGGCGATCGAGATCAGACTTTGCATGCTCATTCCTTTGAAATAGCGCTGGCACCGGCCGGCAGCACGGAGGCTGGCGCGGCAATGTCGTGGTGCAGCGATGGTGCATTGTTTGCGCAGAGCGATGCGCCGATTCTACCGGAGCAGAGGGCGCGCACGATGTGCGCAATCGAACAGTGTCGCGGCCATGGCGGCCGCGCACAAGATGCAGCAGGTTGGGCAGGGCTGGTATCAGCGTATGGTACCCGCCCGCAGCGGAGAGGCTCCGCACGGTAGTGCCTTGTCGCAGTGTACGACATGGCGGCCCCCCGCCGCCATGGACTTTTTGTCGTGTGTCTTTATTTACTAAGCAGACGCATGCCCCGCTCCAGCCCGTCGATCGACAGGGGGAACATGCGGTTGTTCATCAATTGCCGCATCACGCCGATCGACTGGCGGTATTGCCACAATCCCTCCGACTCGGGATTGAGCCAGATGAATTTCGGGAACGCCTGGGTAAAGCGTGCCAGCCACGTCGATCCCGTTTCTTCGTTGTTGTATTCGACCGAACCGCCCGGCTGCAGGATTTCATAGGGGCTCATGGTGGCGTCGCCGACGAAAATCAGCTTGGTGTCGGGCGGGTATTTGCGCAGCACGTCCCAGGTGGGAAAACGCTCGGCGTTGCGGCGCCGGTTGTTCTTCCACAAGTAGTCGTAGACGCAGTTATGGAAGTAAAAGAACTCCATGTTCTTGAATTCCGTCTTCGCCGCCGAAAACAGTTCCTCGGTGCGCTCGATATGGTCGTCCATGCTGCCGCCCACATCAAACAGCATCAGTACCTTGATGCGGTTCTTGCGCTCGGGCCGCATCCGGATGTCGAGGTAGCCCGCGTTGTTGGCCGTGGCGGCGATGGTGGCGTCGAGCGCCAGTTCGTCTTCCGCGCCTTCGCGCGCGAATTTGCGCAGGCGGCGCAGTGCCACCTTGATATTGCGCGTGCCCAGTTCGCGCTCGCCGTCGTAATCCTTGTAGCTGCGCGCTTCCCATATTTTCACGGCCGTGCGGTTGCCGCCCTTGCCGCCGATACGGATGCCTTCCGGATTCGTGCCGCCGTTGCCGAACGATGACGTGCCGCCCGTGCCGATCCACTTGCTGCCGCCCTCGTGGCGTTCCTTCTGCTCCTTCAGCAGCTCGTTCAGGCGGTCCATCAGCTTGTCGTAGCCGAATTTTTCCAGCTGTGCCTTCTGTTCCTCGGACAATTCGCGCTGCATGCGCTTGAGCAGCCAGTCGAGGGGAATCGCCGCGTTCGTCTCGAAGGCCGCGTTGACACCCTTGAAGTACTGCGCAAACGCGCGGTCGAACTTGTCGAAATGGGCTTCATCCTTGACCAGGGTCAGGCGCGCCAGATAGTAGAAATCGTCCATCGAAGCGTCGATGACGTTCTTTTGCAGCGCCTCAAGAAGCGTCAAAAACTCCTTGATCGAGACGGGAATCTTCGCATCCTTGAGCGTGAAGAAGAAATCGATCAGCATGGCGCCGGCTCTCCCGCGCGGGGCAGTGCGGCGACAGGGCGCTGCGCCAGCTTGTAGCGCAGATGGGCGGCGATCTCGGGCCACTCGCCGCGCGTGATGCTGTACATGAGCGTGTCGCGCACGGTGCCGTCGCGGCGCAGCGCATGGTGGCGCAGCACGCCATCCTTCTTCGCGCCCAGGCGTTCGATGGCCGCCTGCGAGGCGTGGTTGAAGTTATCGGTGCGAAAACCCACCAGCGCGCAGCCGAGCGTGTCGAAGGCGTGCGCCAGCAGCAGCAATTTGCAGGTGGTGTTGACGTGGCTGCGCTGGCAGCGCTTTGCATACCAGGTGTAGCCGATTTCCAGGCGGCCAATACTTGGTATCACGTCGTGGTAGCTGGTGGTGCCGAGCACCTCGCCGCTGGTCGCGTCGACGACGGCAAAGGCGAAGCGCGCGGGGCGCATCTCGACGCCCTTGAAAATATACTGATCCACCTGGTCCGGCTCGGGCACGGAGGTGACGCGCAGATTCCACAGCTCGCCATCCGTGGCTGCCGCGCGCAGGCCGGGCGCGTGGTGCGGCGCCAGCGCTTCGAGGCGGATGCCGTGCAATTCCAGGGGCACGAAGACCTTGTCCGGGCTGATGTCGTTCACCGGCACTCCTTAGCGGTTGGTGCGCGACATGAACATCAGGCGCTCGAACAGGTGCACGTCCTGCTCGTTTTTCAGCAGCGCGCCATGCAGCGGCGGCACGACAGCCTTGTTGTCCTTGCTGCGCAGCGCTTCGGCGGGGATGTCTTCGGCCAGCAGGAGCTTGAGCCAGTCAAGGAATTCCGACGTCGACGGTTTTTTCTTCAGGCCCGGCACGTCGCGCACTTCATAGAAGGTTTGCAGCGCCTGGGCCAGCAATTCCTGTTTCAGGTGCGGGTAGTGGACGGCGACGATCTGCTCCATCGTGTCCTTGTCCGGGAATTTGATGTAATGGAAGAAGCAGCGGCGCAAGAAGGCGTCCGGCAATTCCTTTTCGTTGTTCGAGGTGATGATGACGAGCGGACGATGGCGCGCCGTGACCATTTCGCGCGTTTCGTAGACATAGAATTCCATGCGGTCCAGTTCGCGCAGCAAGTCGTTCGGGAATTCGATGTCGGCCTTGTCGATCTCGTCGATCAGCAGCACCACCGGTTCGGGCGCCGTGAACGCCTGCCACAGCACGCCCTTGACGATGTAGTTCTGGATGTCGCGCACGCGCTCGTCGCCCAGTTGCGAATCGCGCAGGCGCGAAACGGCGTCGTATTCGTACAGGCCCTGCTGCGCCTTGGTGGTCGATTTGATATGCCATTGCATCAGCGGCATGTTCAGCGCGGCCGCCACTTCCTCGGCCAGCATGGTCTTGCCCGTGCCCGGTTCACCCTTGATCAGCAGCGGGCGCTGCAGGGTCAGCGCCGCGTTCACGGCCAGTTTCAGGTCGGCGGTGGCGACATAGCTGTCGGAACCTTTGAAGCGTTGGCCTTGCTGGGTGTGCTGTGCTTGCATGAGCGGTCTGCCAAAGTGGGGAAAGGGTGAGTATAAACAGAACTGAGGCGCACCGCCACGCGGACGGCCTGTGCCCGCCTGCCTACAATGCGGGTTTTATAGGTGGACTTGCAAGAATATCTTGGCTAGAATCGGCAAGCAGCAGATTAATTGTCAACCTTAATTGTCTACACATAAAATCAATAAAAACCAGCTCTGGCGTTTCTCCGATTACCTCTGTTCACATTGCCACTATGAAAAAAATATTTGCACTTCTCGTGCTTGCCGGCATAGCAAATGCCGTCACAGCGGCTGACATTGTAGGAAACGCCAAGGCAGCGACTGCCAAGGTGGAAATGTGTATCGGCTGCCACGGCATTCCCGGTTACAAGGCAACCTTCCCCGAAGTGTTCCAGGTACCGATGATCGGTGGCCAGCCGGCAAAATATATCGAAAATGCGCTGCAAGCCTACAAGAAGGGCGATCGCAAGCACCCCAGCATGAAGGGTATTGCCAGCAGCCTGTCTGACCAGGATATCGCCGATGTCGCCGCGTATTATGCGCAACAAGCCAAGCCGAACTGAGGATCAGCCAGATGAAAACACTACTCGCCGCCCTCGTTTGTGCCACCGTCTCGTTCGGCGCCAGCGCCGCCGGCAATATCAACACGGGCAAGGCCCTGGCCGAAAAATACAGCTGCGCCACCTGCCACGGCAAGGATTACGGCTCGCCCATCGACCCTTCGTACCCGAAACTGGCGGGCCAGCACAAGGATTACCTGGAACACGCCTTGACGGCGTATAAACGCGGTGACAAGGCCAATGGCCGCAATAACGCCATCATGACGGGCCAGGTGAAACCACTGAGCAACCAGGACATCAAGGACCTGGCCGCCTACTTCCACAGCCTGCCGACTACCCTGGTCATTCACCGCTGAGTTTTAGCCCGGGTCAGGCTTTCAGTCCCACCCGGCGCGCCAGCTTGTGCAAGTTGCTGGCGTCCAGCCCCAGATGGCGCGCGGCGGCAGCCCAGTTATCCTGATGCAGGACCAGCGCTTGCCGGATGGCCTGGCGCTGGCTCGCCTCGACGATCTGATGCATGGACAGCGGCGCCGCCAGCGTGCCGCATGCGGCCGGTGCTGGCAGCAGCGCGTCTGTGCCCGCCGGCGCTTCCAGCGCATCGAGATCGAGCATATCCGTTTCCAGGGTCACGATGTCCTTGCGGTTCGCGCCGCGGATGACGGCTTTCAGCGCGGCCCGGCTGATCACGTGTTCCAGTTCGCGCACATTGCCCGGCCAGCGGTAATGGCACAGCGCGTTTTCGGCGGCGGCGGACAGGCGCAGGCTGCGCAGCCCCAGGCGCGCACGGTTCAGTTCCAGGAAACCACCGGCCAGCAGCAGCACGTCATTGCCCCGCTCGCGCAGCGGCGGAATCGGCACGGGATAGACCGACAAACGGTGGTACAGGTCGGCGCGGAACGTGCCGTCGCGCACATGCTCGCGCAAGCTGCGGTTGGTGGCGGCGATCACGCGCACGTTGACCCGGCGCGGCCGGTCCGCGCCCAGGCGCTGGATTTCGCCATTTTGCAGGGTGCGCAGCAGCTTGGCCTGTATCGACAGCGGCAACTCTCCCACTTCATCGAGAAACAGCGTGCCCCCTTCGGCCGCTTCGAAGCGGCCTGGCCGGTCGCTGACGGCGCCGGAAAACGCGCCCCGTACATGGCCGAACAATTCGCTCTCGGCCAGGGATTCCGGCAAGGCTGCGCAATTGACGTGGATCAGCGGCTTGCCGGCGCGGCGCGACAGGCGGTGCAGGCGGTGTGCGCACAATTCCTTGCCGACGCCCGTTTCTCCCAGCAGCAGCACGGGCAAGTCCGATTCTGCCACTACCTGCAATTCATGCAGCAGCTGCATGATGGCGCTGCTCTGGCCGACGAAATCGTGTTCCTCGCGCGGCGCTTGCGCATCGGCCAGCATGGCGCCGCCCGACAGGCGCAAGGCGCGGATTTCCGTTTCCAGGCGGGTCACGCGCACGGCCGCCTCGATGGCACAGGCCAGTTCTCCCAGGTCGCGCTGCGCGCGCGCGTCGAAGGTGCCCACCTGCAGAGCGTCGAGCGTGATCACGCCCCAGCGTTCGCCTTCCAGGTCGAGCGCCATGCCCATGCAGTCGTGCACGGGCAAGGGCTCGCCGGCCCGTTCGGCGATCAGACCATCGTAGGGATCGGGCAGGGAACTGTCGTGATGGAAGCACAGCACGCCGCGTCGCTGCAGGATGGCGGCCAGGCGCGGATGGTCGGCGATGGCGAAGCGGCGTCCCAGCGCGTCGCTGGCCAGGCCGGCCATCGCCACGGGACGCAGGTGCTCGCCATCGAGCTTGAGCAAGGCCACGGCCTCGCAGCCGAAGTGCGCGCGCAGGCTGCCCACCAGGCGTTGCAGGCGCACGGCCACGGGAAGGTTGGCGACCAGGTCGGTGAGTAAAAGCAGGTGGATGGCAGTGGTGGTCATAAGTACCAAGCAGGGTACAACGAACCACGGTAAACAAGGGTCATAAGGACCCTGCATTTTTCAAATCGTTGATTTAAAACAAGTTTTCCCTGGCACGTCGTTTGCGTAGGTAAGAGTGCCGAACCGGCATACAAGACCAAGGAAAGCTTGATGAAAACGACTCCCTCCCTCCGCGCCATTGCCGCCGCCGTCTGCGTCCTGGCCATGCCCCTTTCCGTGCAAGCCCAGGCGAGCCTGCCGGCCAGCGCTGCCGCCGCTGCGGCCGCTGCCAACCAACCCACTGCCGCTGCGACGCTCAAGCGCTATGAGCTGCAAACCAATATCGTCGACGGCAAGATGGTATTCATCGACGCCAAGGGCCAGGTCAATCCCGTGCTGGCGGCCAAGGTAGGTGACACGGTCGAACTCGTGCTGAAAAGCGGCGAAGGCGCCGAGCACGACCTGCTGATCCCGGAACTCAACGTGGCATCCGCCAAATTCAGCGCCAATAGCGGCAGCACCACCGTGCGCTTCAAGGTCACGCGCGCCGGCACGTTCACCTATTACTGCTCGATTCCCGGCCACCGCCAGATCGGCATGGAAGGCAAGCTGGAAGTGAGCGGCATCTCGCTGGCCGAAGCCGGAGCTCCGAAGGCTGCTGGCGCCGGCAACGCTGCCAGCGAGTCCAGCCAGGCTGCCGCGCTGGCCCTGTACACGCCCGCGCCGTCGCCGATGCGCGGCCCCGATCCCTCGGCCGTCAGCGTCGCGGCCAATCCGGCCTCCGTGCCGGCCGCCATCGGCGCGCGCGCGCCGCAGTTGCTTAAATACCGCATGGAGACGGTGGAATTGCCGGGCAAGCTCGATGACGGCACCAGTTTTACGTATTGGACTTTCAATCGCCAGGTGCCCGGCCCGATGCTGCGCGCCAAGGTGGGCGACACGGTCGAGCTGACCCTGTTCAATGCGAAGGATAGCAAGATGATCCACTCGATCGATCTGCACGCGGTGACGGGCGGCCATGGCGGCGGACAGCACACGCAGGTGGCGCCGGGACAGGAAAAGACCGTCACCTTCAAGGCGCTAAATCCCGGCCTGTACGTGTATCACTGCGCCACGCCCCTGGTGCCGCAGCATATCGCGGCCGGCATGTACGGCATGATCCTGGTCGAACCGGAAGGCGGCCTGTCAAAAGTGGACCGCGAGTATTACGTGATGCAGGGCGAGATGTACACGGGCCGTCCGCACGGTGCGCCCGTGCACCAGGAGCCGAACCTGGAAAAAATGGCCAATGAACTGCCCGACTACTACGTCTTCAACGGCGAAGTGGGCGCCCTGAGCAAGACGCACAAATTGCAGGCGAAAGTCGGCGAGACGGTGCGCATCTATTTCGGCGTCGGCGGCCCGAACAAGATTTCGTCCTTCCACATCATCGGCGAGATCTTCGACAAGGTGTATAGCGAAGGCTCCATCAGCAGCCCGAAACACGATGTGCAAACCACGCTCGTGGCACCGGGCGGCGCGACCATCGTCGAACTCAAGGTGCAGCACCCGGGCAGCTATCTGCTGGTCGACCATGCGCTGTCGCGCGCTGGCAAGGGCGCCGTCGGCGTGCTGGAAGTGACGGGCGAACCCGTGCCGGGCGTCTACCACGCCGGTGCCCGTCAATAAACCCTATTCATCCTCAAGGAACTGTTATGGAAATGATCGAGTTATCCCTGGGCCAGCTGGCCCGCCGCATCCCTGGCGCCACGCGCCTGTTCGATGCGCACCGCCTGGATTTCTGCTGCGGCGGCAACAAGACCCTGCGCGCGGCGGCCGAAGCGGCTGGCGTGGATACGGCGCCCATCGTCGAGGAACTGCGGCTGCTGGCAGGGCGCGCAGATACCAGCGGCGAGCGTGACTGGCAGGAAGCCTCGGCCACCGAGCTGGTGGAACACCTCCTGGCGCGCTACCACGCCGTACACCGCGAGCAGCTGCCCGAGCTGATACGCCTGGCGCGCAAGGTCGAGCAGGTGCATGGCGGCCGCGCCGACTGTCCGCACGGGCTGGCGGAACACCTGTCGGCCATGGCGCAGGAGCTGGAAAGCCATATGCGCAAGGAAGAAGACGTGCTGTTCCCCATGATCGTGCGCGGCCAGGGCCCCCGCGCCGGCGCGCCCATCAACGTGATGCGCATGGAGCATGACGACCATGGCGTGGCCTTGCGCGCCATGGAGGCAATGACGAACGATATCACTGCGCCGGCTGGCGCCTGCACCACCTGGCGCGCGCTCTACACGGGCTTGCGCACCTTCCGTGTAGACCTGATGGCGCACATCCATACTGAAAACAATATCCTGTTCGAGCGCTTTGCGCCGGCCGTGGTGCACTGACAAAGGAAAGACCCATGGGTCCCTATAAGAAACTCTGGTTCACCCTGATCGGTGTGCTGATTGTGACGTTTTCGCTGCTCGGCTACTACGGCGTCGAAGTCTACCGGCAGGCGCCGCCTATCCCCGCGCAAGTGCTGGCGCAGGATGGCCGGCAGCTGTTCGACCGCGAGGGCATCCTCGACGGCCAGACGGCCTGGCAATCCGTCGGCGGCATGCAGCTGGGCTCCATCTGGGGCCACGGCGCCTACCAGGCGCCCGACTGGACGGCCGACTGGCTGCACCGCGAACTGACGGCCTGGCTGGAACTGGCCGCGCAAGAGCAGCATGGCAAGGCATACGCGGCGCTCGACGGCCCCGCGCAGGCGGCGCTGCGCGAAGCGCTCAAGATGGAATACCGCGGCAACCGCGTTGATGAGGCGCAAGTGCTGCGCCTGTCGCCGCGCCGCGTGCAAGCCATCGCCAACACGGCGCACTATTACGACCAGCTGTTCTCCGACGCGCCTGCGTTGCACGCCAGCCGCGAGCATTTCGCCATGAAGGAAAATACCCTGCCCAGTGCCGAGCGGCGCGCGCAGATGACGCAGTTCTTCTTCTGGACCGCATGGGCCGCCGCCACCGAACGTCCGGGCCAGAAAGTGACCTATACGAACAACTGGCCGCATGAACCGCTGATCGGCAACCAGCCCAGCGGCGAAAACCTCGTCTGGTCGGTCGCCAGCGTGGTGGTGCTGCTGGCCGGCGTGGGCTTCCTTGTGTGGGGCTGGGCCTTTTTGCGCGACCATGACGAAGCGCTGCCGGCCGCCGGTCCGCGCGATCCGCTCACCACTTTCGCGCTGACGCCTTCGCAACGGGGACTGGGAAAATATCTGTTCCTGGTGGTGGCGCTGTTCATCTTCCAGGTCTTCATCGGCGGCTTCACGGCGCACTACACGGTGGAAGGGCAGCAGTTCTACGGCGTCGACGTGTCGCGCTGGTTCCCGTATGCGCTCACGCGCACCTGGCATATCCAGGCCGCGCTGTTCTGGATCGCCACGGGTTTCCTAGCCGCCGGCCTGTTCCTGGCGCCCCTGATCAATGGCGGCAAGGATCCCAAGTGGCAACGCCTGGGCGTCGACGTGCTGTTCTGGGCGCTGGTCGCAGTCGTCGTCGGCTCGTTTATCGGCAACTATCTGGCCATTGCGCAAGTGATGCCACCCGAGTGGAATTTCTGGCTCGGCCACCAGGGTTATGAATATGTGGACCTGGGACGCTTGTGGCAGATCGG
Source organism: Janthinobacterium lyxosi (assembly GCF_051380665.1). Lineage (NCBI taxonomy): Bacteria > Pseudomonadati > Pseudomonadota > Betaproteobacteria > Burkholderiales > Oxalobacteraceae > Janthinobacterium > Janthinobacterium lyxosi. The sequence continues at coordinate 22,650 of NZ_JBNYXM010000010.1, read as the reverse complement.
CAAATATATCGGCATCCTGCTGTGGCTGGTGTTGATGCTGCGCGGCGTGGTACCGGCCCTGCGCCGGCCGGGCGGCGACAAGAACCTGCTGGCGCTGCTGACGGCATCCGTTGGCGCCATCGGCCTGTTCTATGGCGCCGGCCTGTTCTACGGCGAACGCACGCATCTGTCGGTGATGGAATACTGGCGCTGGTGGGTGGTGCATCTGTGGGTGGAAGGCTTCTTTGAAGTGTTCGCCACCACGGCGCTGGCCTTCATCTTCTCGACCCTGGGCCTGGTGTCAGTGCGCATGGCCACGACGGCCAGCCTGGCGTCGGCCTCGCTGTTCATGCTGGGCGGGATTCCCGGCACCTTCCACCACCTGTACTTTGCCGGCACCACCACGCCCGTGATGGCCATCGGTGCGAGCTTCAGCGCGCTCGAAGTGGTGCCGCTGATCGTGCTGGGGCATGAAGCGTGGGAAAACTGGCGCCTGAAGGAGCGTGCGCCGTGGATGGAGCAGTTGCGCTGGCCCATGATGTGCTTTGTCGCCGTCGCCTTCTGGAACATGCTGGGCGCGGGCGTGCTGGGCTTCATGATCAATCCGCCCGTGGCGCTGTACTATATCCAAGGCTTGAACACGACTCCCGTGCATGCGCATGCGGCGCTGTTCGGCGTGTACGGCTTCCTGGCGCTGGGCTTTACCTTGCTGGTGCTGCGCTACCTGCGGCCCGACTATCGCTTCAGCCCTGCGTTGATGAAGACGGCGTTCTGGGGCTTGAACGCGGGCCTGGTGCTGATGATCTTTACCAGCTTGTTGCCGATTGGCATCATCCAGTTCCACGCCAGCGTGACGGAAGGCCTGTGGTATGCGCGCAGCGAGGAATTCATGCAGCAGCCGCTGTTGCAGAACCTGCGCTGGATACGCACCTTCGGTGACGTGGTATTCATCGTCGGCGCCATCGCCATGGCGCTGCAGGTGGTGCTGGGATTGCTGGGCAAGGCGCCGAAGGCAGCTGTACTGCAGCCGCAGGCGGTGTAGCCAGGTTAGCGGCGGCGCACGCAGTCGATGTACGCATCCGTATCCGGCGGCAAGCCCGAGCGCTGCGAAGCCCAGATCATCTGGCCCAGGCATTCCATCACTTCGTGCTGGGCTGCATGGGCCGAATCGAGGCGCTGGGTGAGTTGCTGGACGGCCGGGCGGATGCCGCGCGGCTGGTCCACCTGCACCTGCTCCGTGATCGACAGATGCATGGACAGGTGCAAGAAAGGATTGGCTTGTCCGCCTTTGACGGAATAGTCGCGCGCCAGTGCCGCTTCGACATCGGAGAGCTCGTTTTCATACTCGGGGTGTTCCAGGATCCAGTCAAGCGCGATGGCTTCCATCGGCGTGAGGATTTCATGGGTGCGGTGCTTGCGCAAGGTGTCGCAAAAGAAGCGGCGCACATCGTCGGAAGAGGGGTTGAACATGGCTGAAGGACTATGGCTAAAGGGCAGCCGGCATTGTACCGCGTACATAAACAAAGGGCATCGAAGATGCCCTTTTTGCCGTCTGGCACCCGCTGGCATGACCCGATAGTCACCGTCATTTAATACCCTGCAGTAAGTATTATCCACTACCGCCGCTGCCTGGCGGTGCCAAATAACGGTGATAAAATCGCCGCTCTTGATATTTGCACTGGACATGACGGCGATTTTATTGCCACTCCGTGCTTCCATTGCCTGCACCTTCGCCACCAGATCTTGCTCTCGGGATATCCCGGAGCGCGGCAGCATGCCTATCACCATCGACATTGACCTGTCCGGCCGCCTTGGCGTGCCGGAGGCTGGACTGTTTTTCGTCAGACAAGCCGGTAGACGCGATGGTGCCGCCACGGTGGCGCGCAAGAATCATCCTTCAGTATCCAAAAATGGAGTTACGAATGCGTAAATCGCTATTACTTTTGATGTCGTGCCTGATCCTGGCGGCATGTGACAAGACCCCTCCGGCCTCGTCCGAAAAACCGGTCGACGTGCTGCTGATCGGCGCCGGCACCATGAGCGCCACCCTGGGCAGCATGCTCAAGGAACTCGATCCCTCGCTGACGATGGAAATGGTCGAGCGCCTCGACTCCGTGGCCGCCGAAAGCTCGGACGCGATGAACAACGCGGGCACGGGCCACTCGGCATTTGCCGAGCTGAACTACACGCCGGAAGCGGCCGATGGCAGCATCGAGACCAAGAAAGCCGTTGATATCAACGAGCAATTCGAAATTTCCAAGCAATTCTGGGCCTATCAGGTAGCCAACAAGCATCTGGGCGCTCCGCAAACCTTCATCAACAACGTGCCGCACATGGCCTTTGTCTGGGGCGATGCCAATATTGCTTTCTTGCACAAGCGCTATGAGGCGCTGCAAAAGCAAAACCTGTTCAAGGGCATGCTGTACTCGGAAGACCAGGCGCAGATCGAGCAATGGGCGCCGCTGGTCATGCAAGGCCGCGACAAGGGCCAGAAAGTGGCGGCGACGCGCATGGAAATCGGTACCGACGTCAATTTCGGCAACCTCACGCGCGGACTCGTGAAATACCTGACGGACAGCCATGGCATGGTCCTGCACCTGCGCCACCAGGTGGAAGACATCCAGCGTGGCGCCGATGGCGTGTGGAACGTGACGGTGAAAGACCTGGCTGCCGGCAAGGAAAAGACCATGCGCGCCAAGTTCGTCTTCATCGGCGCGGGTGGCGGTTCGCTGCCGCTGCTGGAAAAATCGGGCATTCCTGAAGCCAAGGGCTACGGCGGCGTGCCGGTGGGCGGCCAATGGCTGGTCACCACCAATCCGCAACTGGTGGCGGCGCATGCGGCCAAGGTGTATGGCAAGGCCTCCGTCGGTTCGCCGCCGATGTCCGTGCCGCATCTCGATACGCGTATCATCGATGGCAAGAAAGCCCTGCTGTTTGGCCCGTTTGCCACCTTCTCGACGAAGTTCCTGAAAAACGGTTCGTGGATCGACTTGCCTGCCTCGATCGGCACGGGCAATGTAAAACCGATGCTGCAAGCCGGTTACGACAATATTCCACTGACGAAATACCTGGTCGAGCAAGTCATGAACACGCCGGAAGACCGTTTGAAAACCCTGCGCGAATACTTGCCGAACGCCAAGATGGAAGACTGGACCCTGCAAAACGCCGGCCAGCGCGTGCAGATCGTCAAGGATGACCCTGTCAAAGGCGGCTTGCTGCAGTTCGGCACGGAAGTCGTCGGCGCCGCCGATGGCAGCATCGTTGCCCTGCTGGGTGCCTCGCCCGGTGCCTCGACCGCGCCGCCGATCATGATCAAGGTGCTGCAAACGGCATTCAAGAGCCGCCTGGCGACGCCGGAATGGCAGGCGAAGATGGTGGAAATGGTGCCCTCGTATGGTCAAAAGCTGAACAGCGACCCGGCCCTGGCCAACAAGATCCGCCACTACAGCAGCAATATCCTGGGCTTGAAAGCGATTACGCTCGATGTTCCCGCCGCTGCGCCAGCGCCGGTAGCAAACTAAGTCAGCCTGACCGGCAGCGGAGTTTCCTGCCTGCATGAAAAAAGGGGCAGCCTGTTCAGGCTGCCCCTTTTGCGTGGGAGAGTGCGTTCATTGCGGCGGACTATCCCTTGCCCGGCAAGATCAGCTCCGGCGTACACCCTTCGGCGGCAATGCCGTCGCAAGGCTGGGCCAGTGCCGCGCCATCCTGCGCGCGTGGCGCATGGGGCTGGCGAAGGTAGCGCGAGGTGTGGCGGTGCGCTTGCTGTGCGTTGCCATGCACGGGCCAGGTCAGGAAGCGGGACAGCTCCTGCAAGGCGCGCTGGTAGACATCGCGTTTAAATTCAATCACGACATCGAGCGGGACCCAATATTCATGCCAGCGCCAGGCGTCGAACTCGGGATGGTCAGTCAGGCGCAGATTGACGTCGTTATCGCGCGCGCACATTCTCAGCAGAAACCAAATCTGCTTCTGGCCACGGTAATGGCCGCGAATCTCGCGCTTGATGAAGTGGTCTGGCACTTCATAGCGCAGCCAGTCGCGGGTGCGGCCGACAATTTTGACGTGTTCCTGTCTGAGTCCGATTTCCTCTTCAAGTTCGCGAAACATGGCTTGTTCCGGTGTTTCGCCATATTTGATACCGCCTTGCGGAAACTGCCATGAGTGCTCGCGCACCCGCTTGCCCCACCACACCTCGTTCTGGGCGTTTAGCAGGATGATGCCGACGTTGGGCCGAAACCCTTCACGGTCGAGCATAATGCACCTCAAACTTTCTGCGACAGTGCGTCCTTTTTTACATAATTACCCACAACTTCGCAAGCCGGTGACCTTTTCGGGGTGCGAAAAGCGCCGGAATCGCACCAATTGAGCGCATTTGTGTAAAGTATGGACGCATCAGCCAGCTAATCCTTTAAAATTAGGTTGATTATAACCCTCTCTTTTTAAAAAGAATTCACCGTTATGCGCGCCTCCCGTTTTTTTATTTCCACACTTAAAGATGCACCTTCTGACGCGGAAATCGTCAGCCACCAATTGATGATGCGTGCAGGCATGATCAAACGCCTCGGTTCCGGCATCTATACCTACATGCCGATGGGCTTGCGTGTGATCCGCAAGGTGGAAGCCATCATCCGTGACGAGATGAACAAAGCCGCCGGTATCGAACTGCTGATGCCGCTCGTGCAGCCGGCCGAACTGTGGCAGGAAACGGGTCGCTGGACCAAGATGGGCGACGAACTGATGCGCGTGAAAGACCGTCACGGCCGCGAATACGCGATCCAGCCGACGTCGGAAGAAGTCATCACGGACGTCGTGCGCACGGAAATCAAGTCCTACCGCCAGTTGCCGTTGAACTTTTATCATATCCAGACCAAGTTCCGCGACGAGCGCCGTCCCCGCTTCGGCCTGATGCGCGGCCGCGAATTCACCATGAAGGACGCCTACTCGTTCGACCGCGACCTGGCCGGCATGCAAGCGTCGTACAAGGTCATGTTTGACGCCTACACGCGCATTTTCACGCGTTTTGGCCTGAAATTTCGCGCCGTGGCAGCCGACAACGGCGCCATCGGCGGTTCCGGTTCGCATGAGTTCCACGTCATCGCCCATACGGGTGAAGACGCGCTCGTGTACTGCCCGACCTCCGAATACGCGGCCAATATGGAAGCGGCCGAAGCGCTGCCGCCAGCGGGCGAGCGCCCAGCCGCAGCCCAGGCGCTGACGAAAACGGCCACGCCGGACACCGTCAAGTGCGAAACCGTGGCTGCGCTGCTGGGCCTGGATCTGTCGCGCACCGTGAAAGCCATCGCCCTGACGGTGGAAACGACAGGCAAGGATGAAAAAGTCACGCAACAGCATTTCATGCTGCTGCTGCGCGGCGACCATGAATTGAACGACATCAAGGTGGGCAAGGTTGCCGGCCTGGCCGGTCACCGTTTCTCGACGGAAGCGGAAATCCTGGAAGTCTACGGCACCATCCCTGGCTACTTGGGCCCGATCGGCACCAAAGCACCCGTCACCGTGGTGGCGGACCGCACGGTCGCCCACATGAGCGACTTCGTCTGCGGCGCGAATGACGCCGGTTTCCATTACACGGGCGCCAACTGGGGCCGTGACGTGGCCGAGCCAGCCATCGTGGCCGACTTGCGCAATGTCGTCGCCGGCGATGCTTCGCCGGACGGCCAGGGCGCACTCGCCATCGAGCGCGGCATCGAAGTGGGCCACGTGTTCCAGCTGGGTACGGCGTACTCGGAAAGCATGAAAGCCACCTTCCTCGACGAAAACGGCAAGCCTGCGCCGCTGCAGATGGGTTGCTACGGCATCGGCGTGACGCGCATCCTGGGCGCCGCCATCGAGCAGAACTTCGATGACAAGGGTATCATCTGGCCAGCGTCGATCGCGCCATTCGAGGTCGTGCTGTGCCCGATGGGCATGGACCGCAGCGAACTGGTCAAGGAAGAGACGGAGAAGCTGTATGCGGCCCTGCAAGGCGCTGGCGTCGATGTCATCGTCGACGACCGCGGTTTGCGTCCGGGCGCCATGTTTGCCGACTGGGAACTGATCGGTGTGCCGCACCGCATCGTCATCGGCGAGCGCGGCCTGAAAGAAGGCAAGCTGGAATACCAGGGCCGCCGCGACGTGGAAGCCACCGGCGTGGCGCCGGACGAGATCGTCGCCTTCATCCAGGGCAAAATGGCGCAGTGAAGCGTCCATCCGTAAGCAAGGTGGCTGGCGCGCTCGCGCTGGCCGCCTGCCTGGCCTGCGCTTTCCCGGCGCAGGCCGGCAACCAGAAGGAGGAGGCGCTGGCCGACTCCGTCCGCCTGGCCCTGTCGCACGCGATCCGCGACGAACGCCCGCCGCAACCCAAATTTGCCACTTCCGCCGACTTGCAGCGCTACCAGCAATGGCTGGCGCAGATGTCGCAACGCCTGCAGCGCAAGCTGCCGGACGCGCAGCTGCGCACGGAATTCCTGGAAACGGTCTGGTATGAAGCGCGCCGCGCGGGCCTGGAGCCGGCCCTGGTGCTGGGCCTGATCCAGGTGGAGTCAAGCTACCGCAAGTACGCTGTCTCGCTGGCCGGCGCGCGTGGCTACATGCAGGTGATGCCGTTCTGGACGGGCGTCATCGGCGACAGCGACCGCAGCAAACTGTTCCACATGCAAACGAATTTGCGCTATGGCTGCGCGATTTTGCGCATGTACCTGGACATGGAGCGAGGGGATTGGTACCTGGCGCTGGGGCGGTACAACGGCAGCCGGGGGCGGGCCGAGTATCCGAATGCCGTGCGGGCCGCGTGGAGCCAGTGGGAATTCAAGCCGGCCGGGTGATGGGGCAAGCAAAAAAATGCCCCGCTCGCAGTGATGCGGCGAGGCACTCGCTCGGTGTTAGCCGGCGCGTATCTGATTATTTCAAATGATCGGAGATCAGTTTCGTCATTTCAAACATGGAGACTTGGGCTTTGCCGCCGAAAACTGCTTTCAGCTTGTCGTCCGCATTGATCATGCGGCGGTTGGCCGGATCTTGCAGATCGAGTTTTTTGATGTAATCCCATACCTTTTTGGTCACTTCCGTGCGCGGCAGTGGTGCTGCGCCAACAACGGCGGCCAGCTCTTTCGATGGCGTCATTGCTTTCATGAATGCTGCGTTTGGCTTGCGTGGTGTTGCCGGTGCTGCCGCTTTCTTCGCCGCTGCTGGTTTAGCTGCTGCTTTGGCTGCGGGTGCTGCTTTTTTGGCGGCTGCAGGCTTGGCTGCTGCTGCTTTGGCTGGCGCTGCTACTGGGGTTTTTTTGGCTGTTGCCATCTTCGAGCCTCCTTAACAAACACATGGGAAATTGCGCAATTAATCGCACGGCTAATATTGGTGTGGATTTACCTAGTATGCAAGTGTTTTTCACGTTTTTACGAGGAAAAAGCAGGGAAATGGCTGTGCTGTCGCCCGGGCGCACCGCTTGGGGGCGCAGAACGGCGTTTTTGCCTGTAAAGGGCATGGTTGCTGGCTATGCGGGGAGGGGTGTTGCGGGGGAGGGAAGAAAGGATGCCGGACGCATGAAAATGCAATCCGGCATTATTTGGAACAGTGTTTTTTGAGTCTCAAACGGAGATACTGCGGCGTCACGAAGGCCTTCAAGATCCCCGCTTGCGGGCATCTTGAAGCCTTACCTCATCCCGGGCATCATGCCTTTCATGGAGCGCATCATCTTCATCATGCCGCCGCCCGACAATTTCTTCATCATCGTCTGCATTTGCTCGAATTGCGTCAGCATGCGGTTCACTTCCTGCACCTGCACGCCGGCGCCAGCGGCGATGCGGCGCTTGCGCGTGGCCTTGATCAGTTCAGGCTTGGCGCGTTCCTGCGGCGTCATCGAATCGATGATGCCGCACATGCGGCGCACCTGTTTGTCGGCTTGATCCATGTTCTTGCCGCCTGCCGCCTGCTGGAACTGGGCTGGCAGCTTGTCCATCAGGTTGGCCATGCCGCCCATTTTCTTCATCTGGCCAAGCTGCGCCTTGAAGTCGTTCATGTCGAACTTGCCGCCGACCTTGATTTTTTGCGCCAGGTCGGCTGCCGCCTTGCTGTCGACGCCCTTGCGCGCCTCTTCCACCAGGGCGAGGATGTCGCCCATGCCCAGGATGCGGTTGGCCATGCGGGTGGGGTCAAATGCTTCCAGGCCGTCGAGTTTTTCCGAGACACCGGCAAACTTGATCGGTTTCCCCGTGATGTGGCGCACCGACAGGGCTGCACCGCCGCGCGCATCGCCATCGAGCTTGGTCAGCACAATACCGGTCAGCGGCAGCGCATCGTTGAAGGCTTTCGCCGTGTTGATGGCGTCCTGGCCCAGCATGGCGTCGACGACAAACAGGGTTTCGATCGGTTTCACGGCGCTGTGGACGGCGGCGATTTCGCGCATCATCTCTTCGTCGATACCGAGGCGGCCCGCCGTATCGATGATCAGCACGTCGTGGTAATGCTTTTTCGCCCAGTCCAGCGCGGCCAGGGCGATATCGACCGGCTTGTCGGTGCTGGAAGACGGGAAGAAGTCGGCGCCCACCTGGGCCGTGACCGATTGCAGCTGCGCGATCGCGGCGGGACGATACACGTCGGCCGAGACGGTCAGCACTTTCTTCTTCTTTTCTTCCTTCAGGTATTTCGCCAGCTTGCCGACGGTGGTGGTTTTACCCACACCCTGCAAACCGGCCATCAGGATGATGGCGGGCGGCTGCTGCGCAAAGCTGATCTGCGATGCTTCCGGTCCCAGGTCGGCGCCCATCAGGGCGGCCAGCTCGCGCTGCACCACGCCAACCAGGGCCTGGCCTGGCGTCAGCGAGGAAATGACATCCTCGCCCATGGCTTTTTCTTTGACTTTGGCGATGAATTCGCGCACGGCGGGCAGGGCGACGTCGGCTTCGAGCAGCGCCAGGCGCACTTCGCGCAGCATGTCGGCGGTGTTCGTTTCGGTCAGGCGCGCCTCGCCGCGCATGGTCTTGACGACTTTGGCAAGCCGTTGGGTGAGATTATCTAGCATGATGAACCTGCAATGAAAAGCTTGGGAGTGGGCGGCGAAAGCCGGACGATGGCCGTCATTTTACCTTATCGCGGTTGGCAGGCGGTCCCGCGCTGCATCGCCTGGCGGTTGGCCTGCTTTTGAATTAGTTGGTATTTCTGCCAATGCCGCGATTGCATGAAAGGCATTGCACGGTTAAAATGAGAATAATTCTTATTTACATTCTCGGGCACCACACGCCTGAGCGGAAAGGGATGCCATGTCGGCCGCCGATTTTGCACAGCAACAAGACCTGCACGCGCTCTACAGCAGCCATCACGGCTGGCTGCAGGGCTGGTTGCGGCATAAGCTGGGCAATGCGGGTGAGGCGGCGGACCTGGCGCAAGACACCTTCATCAGCGTGCTGACCAGCGGCGCGGCGCCGCAGATCCGCGAAGCGCGGCCTTTTCTCGCCACCATCGCGCGCCGCCTGGTGGCGCACCGCTACCGCCGGCAGGTGCTGGAAGACGCCTATCTGGAGGCGCTGGCTTGCCTGCCGCCCGAGGCGGCGCCCGCGCCCGAAGAGCGGTTGCTGGCGCTGGAAGCCTTGCAGGAAATCGATGTGGCCCTCGACGGCTTGCCTGCGCCCGTGCGCACGGCGTTTTTGCTGGCACAGCTGGAAGGCCTTAGCTATGCCGAGATCGCCGCGCGCCTGAAGGTGTCGGCCAGTTCGGTCAAGCAATACCTGACGCGTGCCAACCGCCAGGTGTTTTTCTCCCTGCCGGCATGAGCACGGTGGCAGAACCCGCGGCCCCGGCGGCCATCGGCGAGGAAGTGCAGCAGCAGGCGGCCGAGTGGCTGACCGTGCTGATGTCGGACGAGGCCAGCGAAGCGGAACACGCCGCCTGGCAGCGCTGGCGCGGGGCGGACCCGGAGCATGAACGGGCCTGGCAGCACATCGACGCGGTGTCGCAGCGCTTCAACGGCTTGCACCGCGGTGCTGCCGCGCAGGCGCTGGCCGGCACGCAGCAGCAAGCCGTCAATGGCAAGCGGCGCCAGTTGCTGGCATGGCTGGGCGTGGCGGCCGGCGGCGGCATGCTGGCCGCGCAGACGGGCGCCTGGGATGGCGTGCGCGTCCTGCGCGCCGACTACCGCACGGCTACGGGCGAGCGGCGCGAGCAGGTGCTGGGCGATGGCAGTGTGCTCAGCCTGAATACGGGATCGGCTGTAAACGTGCATTTCGATGACAACCGTCGCCTGATCGAACTGTTGGCCGGCGAAATCCTCGTCACCAGCGGCCACGGCATCGGCAGCGCCGCGCCGCTGGTGGTGGCTACGCGCGAAGGCCTGGTGCGCGCACTGGGCACGCGCTTTGCCGTGCGCCAGCAGGATGGCTACAGCACGGTGGACGTGTTTGAAAGCGCCGTTGAAATCCGTCCCCGCGACAGCGCTGGCGCGCCATTGCTGCTGGCGGCCGGGCGCGGCGTGGCATTTTCCCGTCACGCGCCGGACGCGCCGCACGCCATCGATGCCTATGCCGGTGCCTGGTCGCGCGGACAGCTGATCGTCGACGATGTGACCTTGGGCGACTTCCTGGCCGACCTGGCCCGCTACCGCCCCGGCGTGATCGACTGCGCGCCAGCAGTGGCCCAGCTGCGCCTGTCGGGCGTGTTCCCGCTGGCCGACACCCAGCGTATTTTGAACATGCTGCCCAACTCGCTGCCGGTGCAGGTGCGCAGCCGCACGCGGTATTGGGTGACGGTGGAGCCGGCCGCGTAGCCCGCCTCGATAAAAATATTTTTCAATCGGACTGCCCGTTTTCGATTCTCGCGGCACCTGTAGTTGAGAGACGTAATTTCAAGTACCCATTCAAGGCGCCACGTTGCGCGGTTTCATGCCGCTGCGTGCCGCCGCCATAATCAACTTTGATGGAAGGACGCAGTGTGATGCATCTGATGTATATGGTCTGCCACCCGGCGCAACAGCAGTTGTCTGGGGTGCCGCAACGATGAAATCTGCCAACATGATGTTGTTCTCGCGCGTGCTCGCCGCCATCTTCGGCGGCTATGCCCTCACGTCCGGCGTGGCCGTGCTGCTGTCTGCCGTGCTGCCGCTGTCGCGCGCCGAAGCCGTGCTGACGGCGACCCTGAGCGCCTTTGTCGTCTACACCTGCGCCGTGATCTGGGTCTTTGCCGTGCAGGACCTGCGCCGCGCCTGGTTCGGCATGCTGCTGCCGGCCATCGTCTGCGGCGGCATCGGCATGCTGCTGTCGCGAGGTGCCGCATGAACGCCGTCAAGGTAGACAAAGTGATCAAGACGCCGCAGCAGGGCGGCTTGCGCCAGGCCATGGCCTGGCTGCATACGTGGAGCGGCCTGTGGATTTCCTGGCTGTTGTTCGCCATTTTCCTGACCGGCACCCTGGCCGTCTTCGACGACCCGATCGGCCACTGGATGACGCCCGAACACGCACTGGAAGAGGCGGCGCATGCGAACGATCCGCCGCTGCCGAAGGTCGCGGACCGCGCGCACCGCCTGGCGCTGGCGCTCGACTTCATGGCCAAGGAGCATCCGCAGGCGGACATGTGGGAAATCTGGCCCGTGCAGCGTCCCGGCCATGGCTTGTCCGCCTACTGGTTCCAGCCCAGCGGCGGCTATGGCTCGGCGGACCTCGATCCGCTGACGGGCGCCGTCATCGAGCATGCGCGCGAGGCGACCGAACGGGAAACCATCGGAGGTCACCATTTCGTCGATTTCCACTACGAGCTGCACGCGGGACGCATCGGCGTGTGGATCGTCGCCATCACCACCATGATCATGTTGGTGGCGCTGGTGAGCGGCGTCATCACGCACAAGCGCATCTTCAAGGATTTCTTCACCTTCCGCCCGGCCAAGGGCCAGCGTTCGTGGCTCGACGCGCACAACGCGGTGGCCGTGCTGACGTTACCGTTCCAGTTCATGATCGCCTACACGGGCCTGGCATTTTTCAGCGATGACTATGTGCCGGCCCCCGTGGTGGCGCAATACGGCATGGACAATGCCAAGAAGGCCTTCCTGGCCGACTGGAACGATGCGGGCAAGCCTGCGCGCATAGGCCAGCCGCTGGCCATTCCCGCGCTGGAATCGTTTGCGCAACGTGCCGAGCAAGCCATCGGCCAGGAAATCCGCGCCGTGGTGCTGGACAATCCGAACGACGCCTCCATGCGAGTATGCATGTATGGCTGGAACGAGGGCGCGGATTTGCTGGAACGGATCAGCGCCAATACGGGCAGGGCTTGCTACGCGCTGGCCACGGGCGAGCAGGTCGCCGTGCGCCGGCCGGGCGCGTCGGACACGGGCGGCGCCGGCCTGACGCGCTCCGTCATGTCGAACCTGCACATGGTCGGCTTTGGCGGCACGCCGATGCGCTGGCTGTACTTCTTCTGCGGCCTGGCCGGTACGGCCATGATGGGCACGGGCGCCATCCTGTTCCTGGTCAAGCGGCGCCAGAAGTCCGGCGGCGAGTTCGGCGCCTACACGCAGCGCGTGTACCGCGTCATCGCATGCCTGAACGTGGCGGCGATTGCCGGCCTGGCCATTGCCTGCGTGGGCTTCCTATGGGCCAACCGTTTGATCCCCGTCGGCCTCGAGCACCGCGCCGGCTGGGAAGTGCGCGCCTTCTTCGGCGTATGGTTCCTGATGCTGGTGCACGCCTGCCTGCGCGCGGAAAAGCGCGCGTGGATCGAACAACTGTGCCTGCTGGCCGCCCTGTGCCTGCTGCTGCCGGTCCTGAATGTACTGAGCACGGGCGACAACCTGGTGGCGCAGGTCGTGCGCGGCGACTGGGAAAGCGCCGGCGTGGAACTGGGCAGCATGGCCTTCGGCCTGCTGGCCGCCTGGGGTGCGTGGAAAGTCCACAAGCGCAAGGAAAAACCGGTCAGGAAGGCTGCCGCCAAGGAAAGCGCTGCGCCCACGGCCAGCCTGCAAGTCAATACGGAAGGACAGTCGTGATCAATACCATCCTGTGTGCGCTGGGCCTGTCGTATGCGGGCATGGCCAGCCTCTCGCTGGCGATGGACCGCCACCATGGCCAGGTATGGGGCAGGGACGCGGCGCCGAACGTGCGGCGCGCGCTGCAACTGGCCGGTGCCATCCTGCTGGCGCTGGCCATCTGGCCTTGCGTGGCCGGCTGGAGCGCCACCGTTGGCGTCGTCGCCTGGCTGGGATTCATCGGCGCGGGCGCGCTGCTGGTGGCCCTGCTGCTGCCGTATGCGCCCCAATTGCTGTTGCGTAGTTCCCTGCTGGCAGCCGTCGCCGCGCTGGCAGATCTTGTGACGTTCCTGCGGTGATGTACACCGCCATTTTCAAGGATAGACCGATGTATTTTTCACGCCTGGCGACACCGTTTTACTTTACCTGCAACCGCAAGGCGGCTTCCTGATGGCGGCCCGCCTGCCTTCCCGCCGCGCCCGCATCCTCGGCGGCGTGGTCTTGCTGGCGCTGTTCGGCGCCGGTGCCCTGTGGGCCACGCGCGGCCCGAACACCGTATTCGACACGGCGCCCGTCAAGCGCGGCAACATCGAAGCCAGCGTCACGGCCATCGGCACCCTGCAGCCGCAAACCTATGTCGACGTGGGCGCGCAAGTGTCGGGCCAGATCACGCGCCTGCACGTGCAGCCTGGCAGCGCCGTGGAAAAAGGCCAGTTGCTGGCCGAGATCGACCCCAGCGTGCAGCAAGCCACGGTCGATGCGGGCCGCGCCGCGCTGGCGGGCTTGCGCGCGCAGCTGGCCGACCAGCAGGCGCAGCACCGCCTGGCGGGCCAGCAGCATGGCCGACAGAAGCAGATGGCGAAATTCGACTCGACGCCTTTGGCCGACCTGGAAACAGCCGAAGCCACGCTGGCGTCGGCCGGCGCCAAGATTGACCACCTGAAGGCGCAGATAGCCCAGACCCAGGCCAGCCTGAAGGCGGACGAAGCGCGCCTGGGCTACACGCGCATCTACGCACCCATGGCCGGCAAGGTGGTGGGCCTGGATGCGAAGGAAGGGCAAACCCTGAACGCCACGTACCAGACGCCGAACATCCTGCGCATCGCCGATCTGTCGGCCATGACGGTGTGGACGGAAGTATCGGAAGCGGACGTGCGCCGCGTGCGCCCGGACATGCCCGTGTACTTCACTACCCTGGGCGGCGACCAGCGGCGCTGGAGCGGCAAGGTGCGGCAAGTGCTGCCGGCGCCGCCGGTGCCAGGTGGTTCTGCCGCCGGCACGGCCCTGGCGCCGTCGACCAGCAAGGTGATTCTATATACCGTGCTGTTCGACGTGGATAACGCCGATGGCGAACTGATGCCGCAGATGACGGCGCAAGTGGTGTTTGTCACGGCCGCGGCGAACAATGTGCTGGCCGTGCCCTTGCCGGCCCTGAAACCATCGACTGAAGAAGGCGCCAAGTCGGGGCAGTTCACGGCCCGCGTGATGGATGCGGACGGCAAGGTCGATACGCGCGCCGTCACCGTGGGCGTGCGCAACCGCCTCAGCGCGGAAGTGCTGCAAGGCTTGCGCGAAGGCGAATTGCTGGTCACGGGCGAGCAGCCGGCCGGCAGCGGCGCCAGCAGGTTCCAGCTGTGAGCGCCATGAGCGAGGCCGCGTCATTGGGACAAGCAGGAGAGCTTGGCCAGCCGGCTCCCTTGATTGAACTGCAGGGCATCCGCAAGCGTTATGGCGGCCATGATGGCGCGCCGGCCGTGGAAGTGCTGCGCGGCCTGACCTTGTCCATCGGCGCCGGCGAATTCGTCGCCATCGTGGGCGCGTCCGGTTCCGGCAAATCGACTCTGATGCATTTGCTGGGCTGTCTTGACCGGCCCAGCGACGGCACCTACCGTTTCGCCGGCCAGGACGTGGCCAGCCTGAATCCCGATGAACTGGCGTGGCTGCGGCGTGTAGCGTTCGGCTTCGTCTTCCAGGGCTACCATTTGATCGCCACCGAATCGGCGCGCGAAAACGTGGAAGTGCCGGCCCTGTACGCGGGCATGCCGGCCGCACCCCGCCACGCCCGTTCCGAAGCGCTGCTCAAGCGCCTGGGCCTGGGCGACCGGCTCGATCACCGGCCGAATCAATTGTCGGGCGGGCAGCAGCAGCGCGTGTCGATCGCGCGCGCCCTGATGAACGGCGGGCGCATCATCCTCGCCGATGAGCCGACGGGGGCGCTCGACAGCAGCAGCGGCGCCGAAGTCATGGCCCTGCTGGGCGAACTGGCCGACGCGGGCCACACCATCATCCTCATTACGCATGACCGCAAGGTAGCGGCCCAGGCGCGCCGCGTGATCGAAATCAGCGATGGCGAAATCATCGAAGACTCGGGCGTCGTCGCCATCCCCGCCACGTCGACGGCCCTGCCGCCGCTGGACATGTCGCGCGCCGCCCACGATACGGGCGCGTCGCTGGGCATGGAATTGCTCGACGCGGCGCGCGCCGCCTGGCGCGTGCTGTGGATCAACCGCTTTCGCACGGGATTGACCCTGCTGGGCATCGTCATCGGCGTCGCCTCCGTGATTGTCATGCTGGCCATCGGCCTGGGCACGCGCCAGCAGGTGATGGCGCAGCTGGGCGCGTTCGGCTCGAACTTGCTGTACATGGCGTCGCGCGGCGAAAGCTCGCGCATTCCCGGGCGCAGCATCACCCTGGCCGACCTCGATGCGCTCAAGGACGTGCCGGGCATTTCCCACGTGCTGCCGAATGTCACGGGCAACAAGGTGATACGCCACGGCAACCTCGACGTGCAGACGTATGTGCGCGGCACGGGGCCGGCCCTGCCGCAGATCCAGACCTGGCCGGTGGCCAAGGGCGGCTTCTTTACCGAGGAAGACGAGCGCGAGATGGCCACCGTGGCCGTGCTGGGCGCGCACCTGGCGCAAAAGCTGATGCCCGACGTGCCCAACCCCGTGGGACAGAGCATCCTGATCGGCAACGTGCCGTTCCAGGTGATCGGCGTGATGAGCGCGAAGGGTGCGCTGACGGGCGAGAAGGATGAAGACGACGTGCTGCTGCTGCCGTTTTCCACGGCTGGCATCCGCGTCTTCGGCCAGCGCGAACCCACGTATATCGTGCTGGCGGCCGACGATGTGAAGCGCATCGCCGAGACGGAAAAAGCCGTCGATGCCGTCATGTTCGAGCGCCACCGCATCCGCGACTATGGCATCAGCAATGCGGCCGCGTCGATCGCCGCCGAAGCCAAGACGCAGGACAACATGACGATGATGCTCAGCCTGATCGCCGCTGTCTCCCTGGTGGTGGGCGGCATCGGCGTCATGAATGTGATGCTGATGACGGTGCGCGAGCGCACGCGCGAAATCGGCATCCGCATGGCGACGGGCGCGCGCCGGCGCGACATCCTGCGCCAGTTCCTTACCGAAGCCGTGCTGGTGTCGGTGGTGGGCGGCGTGGCCGGCATCGTGGTCGGGGTGACGGTGGCCGGCTTGCTGCTGGTATGGGACGTGCCGGTGATCTTTTCGCTGAGCGCCATCGCCGGCGCGTTTGCCTGCGCCGTGGTGACGGGGCTGGTGTTTGGCTTCATGCCGGCGCGCAAGGCGTCGGGACTCGACCCGGTGGTGGCGCTGGCTGGCCAGTAAGGTTGGCTGTTGTAAAAACGCCGGTACAGTGCCTGCCATCGCGGCCAGGCATTGCGCCGGCGTTGTTGTTTCGGCTAAAATGAGAATAATTCTTATTTGCATTGGTGCCAGGCGCCTGACAGGAAAGGATGCCCATGTCGGCCGCCGACTTCGCCCTACAGCAAGACCACTCTTCTCCCACGCATGCCGCCGGGGCGCTGTACCAGCAGCACCACGGCTGGCTGCATGGCTGGTTGCGCTACAAGCTGGGCAATGCAGCCGACGCGGCCGACCTGGCGCACGACACCTTCATCCGCATCCTGGCGCGGCGCGACATCGGCGCCATCAGCCAGCCGCGCGCCTACCTGACGACGGTGGCGCGCGGCATCCTCATCAACTGGTACCAGCGCCAGGCGCTCGAACGCGCCTATCTTGACGCCGTCGCCCTGCTGCCCGAAGCGCAAGCGCCATCGTGCGAAGACCAATTGCTGATCCTGGAAACCCTGCACCAGGTCGACGCCATGCTCGATTCCCTGCCAGCCGTGGTGCGGCGCGCCTTTCTGCTGTCGCAGCTGGAAGGGCTGACATATGACGCCATCGCCGTGCGGCTGGACGTGTCGCTGGCCAGCGTGAAGCGCTACATGAAGCAGGCGTTCCTGGCGTGCCTGTAGCTCGATGGCGACTAGCATGGGAATCGACCCGCGTGTGCTCGAGCAGGCGGCCGACTGGCTGATGCAGCTGCACTCGGGCGCGGCCAGCGCGCGGCAGCGGCGCGAGTGCGAACGCTGGCGCGCAAGCGACCCGGAACATGCGCGCGCCTGGCAGCGTGCCGAAGCGCTGCTGGGAAAACTGGGCGGCCTGCCGCCGGAGCTGGCCATGCCGGCGCTGGACCGGTCCCGCGCCTTGGACCGAACCTCGGCGCGGCGCGCCGCGCTGCTGAAACTGGCGGCCCTGCTGGCCGTCGTCCCCGGCGCCTGGATGCTGCTGGAACAGCAAGGCTGGCGCCACGATTACCGGACGGCGACCGGCGAGCGGCGCGATATCGTGCTGGCCGATGGCAGCCGCATCAGCCTCAATACTGCCACCACCCTGGACGTGCAATTCGATGGCGCGCAGCGTCTGCTGACCCTGCGGCGCGGTGAAATCGCCGTGCGCACCGCCCCCGATGCGCAGCGCCGGCCCTTCTTCGTTGCCACGGCCGAAGGCCGGCTCGAAGCGCTGGGCACGGTATTTTCCGTGCGCCAGGAAGAGGGCAGGACGGCGCTGGCCGTGCGGGAAGGCCGCGTGCGCGTGCTGGCGCGCAGCGGTGCGCAGCACATCATTCCTGCAGGGCGGCAGGTGCTGTTTACGGCCAGCGCTATCGGCGAACCTGCTGCGCTGGACGGCGGCGCGCTGGCATGGCAGCGCGGCATGCTGCTGGCCGACGCCATGCGCCTGCACGATTTTGCGCTGGAACTGGGCCGCTACCGGCCCGGCATCGTGCGCTGCGATCCCCGCGTGGCCAATGTGCGCGTCTCGGGCGCCTTTCCCATCACGGACACGGATGCGGCGCTGGTGATGCTGGTGTCGACCTATCCGGTGGCGGCGCGTACGCGCCTTGGCGGCTATTGGGTCACCCTGGATGCGCCTGAATAAATAGTTGAAAAAACCTGACACTTTTTTCGCGCCGGGCTGGCAAGGGGAAGAAGATCCCATTGCCATGTAAAGGAAACGTCATGCCCGCAGCCCCCCTTCGCTCCATCGTTTTTCTCTCCGTCCACCTTGCCATGCTGGCCATGGCGCCACCCGCCCATGCGGCATCGCTCGACGCGCCCGCCGCGCACAGCATCGAACTGCCGGCCGGTCCCCTGGGTCGCAACCTGTCGACTGTTGCCATCGAAGCGGGCATCGCCCTTTCCTTCGATCCTGCCCTGACGGCGGGCTTGAGCAGTCCCGCGCTGAGCGGCAGCTACACGGCGCGCGAAGCGCTCACACGCCTGCTGGCCGGCAGCGGCCTGGAAATCACCGGCCGCAGCGACGGCAGCTATACCTTGCAAAAAGTGGCACCCGCAACATCTGCGGCCGCCGCTGCCAGCGCCCCCGTCGAGCAAACCCTGGCCGCGATCCGCGTGCGCGCGCGCCGCGCCGCCGACGGCAGCACGGAAGGCACGGGCTCGTACACGAGCCGCGTCACCAGCATCGCTTCCAAGGGAGACCAGTCGTTCCGCGAGATTCCCCAGTCGGTGTCGGTGGTGACGCGCCAGCAGCTCGACGACCAGAACCTGACCGCCATCCACCAGGCCATGGGTCTGACGCCCGGCGTGACGGTACAGCGCATGAATGCCAATTCCTTTGATTTTTATGCGCGCGGCTTCCAGATTGACAGCATGCAGGTCGATGGCGGCGCGCCGATGAATATCGCCAGCTTCAGTTTTTCCAACGCCATGCAGGACATGGCCTTCTACGACCGTGTCGAAGTGATGCGCGGCGCCTCTGGCTTGCTCGGTGGCGTGGGCGACCCGGGCGGCATCATCAACCTGGCGCGCAAGAAGCCGCTGGCGCAGCGCCAGGTACTGGCCAGCCTGAGCGGCGGCAGCTGGAACGATTACCGCACGGAGCTCGATGTGACGGGGCCGCTGGCCTTTGACGGCAAGCTGCGTGGACGCATGGTGGCCGTGTACGGCACGCGCGATTCGCACCTCGAGCATATCAGCGTCGACAAGCGCATGTTGTATGGCGTGCTGGAAGCGGACGTGGGGGCCGATGGGCTGGCGACGGTGGGCGCCATGAAGGGGCGCCGCAATGACAGCGGCACGGGCGACGGCTTGCCCCGCTACAGCGACGGCGGCAACCTGGGCCTGCCGCGCAATGCCAGCCTGACGCAACCCTGGACCTACAATAATCTCGACTCGACCGAGGTGTTCGCCCAGTTCGAGCAGCGCCTGGCGCGCCAGTGGAAGCTCAAGCTGAACATGACGCGCACCAGGCAGCGCCTTGAAAACCAGGGTGCCTTCGCCTATGGCGCCATCACGCCGGGCACGCGGGACGGCGCGTTCTGGGTGGGCAGCCGCATCAGCGCCGAAAACAGGCAGGACATGCTGGACGTAAACCTGGCCGGCAATTTCACGCTATGGGGCCGCACGCACGAGCTGCTGCTGGGCGCGGACCGGCAAAAAGTCACCAGCTACTGGAACGCGGCCAGCGTCAACGACGCGAACGTGGCGCCTGTGAATGTGTTCGATCCCGCGTCAACGCCGTGGGTTGACCACGCCGTCGGTGAAGTGTGGCGCCGCTACAACCCGTGGAGCCAGCAACAGCAGGGCGCCTACGGTACATTGCGGCTGCATCCGAGCGAACAGCTGCACATCATCATCGGCGCGCGCAGCAGTAAATACAAGTTCAATCAAGTGTATGAAATGATGGACCTCGACACCCGCGTGTGGAGCGTGGCGTCGGCCAGCCGCTACAGCGAGCCGCGCAAGGTGACGGGCTACGGAGGGGTGATCTATGACCTCACGCCGCAATGGTCGGCGTATGCCAGCTATGCGGAAATCTACAAGCCGCAAGCCCTGTACCGTGCCGGGCCCATGCCCGGTGAGTCGCTCAAGCCCGTCACTGGCAAGAGTTATGAAGGCGGCGTCAAGGGCGAGCTGGCGAATGGCGCGCTGAACGCTACTTTCAGCGTCTTCCATGTCGAGCGCAATGGCGAAGCCGTCAGTGATCCCGCGTATCCGCGCAATACGCAGCTGTATTCGGGCCAATGCTGTTATTTGCCGAAAGGAAAGGTGACCAGCCGCGGCGTCGACATGGAGGTAGGTGGCGAAGTGCTGCCGGACTGGCAGCTCTCGGTTGGCTACACCTATAACAATACGCGCGATGAAACGAGCAACCTGCCGTACAGCTCGATCACGCCGAAACACTTGTTCAAGCTGAGCACGGCCTACACCCTGCCGGGAGCCTGGTCGCAGTGGAAGGTGGGCGGCAATGCCAGCATCCGCAGCGCGCAGTACGTCAGTGGTGAACTGTACGATGCGGCCGGCAATGGCACGCCATTTGATTTCAAGCAGGGCGGCTATGGCGTGCTCGGTGCCATGCTGCAATACCGTATCGATGCGAAATGGACCGTGGCACTGAATGTCGACAATCTGCTCGACAAGATGTATTACGACCGCATCGGCGACACGGGAGGCGGCAATTTCTACGGCACGCCACGCAGCGCGGCACTGACCTTGCGCGGGGCATTCTAAGGCCGACATCCCGCTTCGCAGCTGGCCGCGATATGCGGGGTGTTCGCCAACCTGAACGCGAACACCTGCCATTACATCGAGTTGCGCGGCCACACGTATCAACCCCCGCTGCAACTCCTGCTTGCCAGCGCCTTGTTCATGGCGAAGACTGTACCCAGCAACGAGACGACGAGAAATCCGATGACGGTCCATGCGAACGACGCCACGTCTGACCGATCAAGCAAAATTCCACCGACAACGCCGCCTCCGGCCACCGCGGTGTTCCAGCCCGTCGTGTACATGGATTGCGCCACATCAACCGACTCGCCGGCAAAGCGGGATAATGCTGTTTGAGTGATCGTGGCAAAGCCGCCGACAGCAAGGCCCCATACCGCCACAGAGGGGTAGACCACCTGCGAAAGTTCGCCCCAGAGACCCAGAAACAGGGATGCAAGGGCGAAGATCATGACGCTTGCCACGGCAAGAAATTGCAGCCGCCGATCGACCATTGCACCGACGAACCAAAGGCCGATGATCGAACCTAGTCCGAAGACGAACAGGATGGTCTCCACGTTCGCCGACAAGCCCGACGGCGCGAGGAATGGCTCGATATAGATGTAGAGAATGTTGTGGGCAACAACGAAGGTGAAGACAACGAACAGCACGGCGCGAATACCGGTCTTGAAAAATATACTGGAAAGAGGTTGGCGCTGCCCCCTGCTCTGGCCAGGGAAGTCGGGGACGATGGCAATGATCCACACCATGAGCAAGACTGCCAGGGCACTCATCAGGCCAAATGCGCCTTGCCAGCCGATGGCTCGACCAAGCAGCGCTCCGAGCGGTACACCGAGCACCAAAGCGATGGTCGCGCCGGCACCGGATATCGCAATCGCCCGTCCGCTGAGATGAGCCGGCGACATGCGCACCGCATATCCAGCCAGGAGCGTCCAGACGATTCCGCCGAAGACACCGGCGAAGAAGCGCGCCACCAGAGAGACGCCATAGCTATCGGAAAGCGCGGTGACGAGATTGACAAGCGCAAAACCAAAGATCGCAGTCAATAGCAACGGACGCCGCCGCACGCCTTGCGTAAGCATGGTGACCGGAATAGCTGCGACCAGGGCACCCACGGCGTAGGCGGTAATGAACTGGCCCGCCAGGCTTTCAGAGACGCTCAAGCCTTGCGCAATGGAAGAAAGCAATCCGGCCGGCATGATCTCGGTCAGCAGCGTGACAAAGGCTGCCATTGCCAAGGCAAGCAGTCGACCTAAAGGCAATCGCTCGGCGCTCTTGTGTAGAGCAGATGTTGTTGTCTGATGCATAAACTAAGTTCCTCAAATCGAAGTCGTTCTGGTGGGGAGTATCAGTACGTATGCTGCCTGCTGATCAATAAAAGAAAAATAGGCTAAAGTGAACAATATATATGACATAGACTGTCAAGACCCGCTTGGTTATAAACGCGTTTAACAAATAAATCCGGCTTCTTTGCCTGCCACTCTTTGAGCGCCTGGATGGGTGTCTGGTGGTGTAAGGCGCGCTGCGGGATATTGTGGTTGTAGAGCTTCAAATAGTTGCGCAGCGTCGATTCGAGTTCTGCCGCCGAGCCAAATCGGGTCTGGCCGACGATTTCGCTGATGCGTCCGTTGAAGCGTTCAACCATGCCGTTCGTTTGCGGATGGCGTGGCGGAATCAGTCGATGCTCGATACCGAATTGCTTGCAGAGGCGATCAAAGACATGCTGGCCGCTGGGTTCCTTCGTGCGGCTCTTGCTGGTGAAGCGATCCGTGAACTGGCTACCGTTATCGGTCAGCAATTTCACGATCTTGACGGGGCATGCTTTCGTCACTTTGCTCAGGAAATCGACGCTGCTGCAATCGGTCTGGTCGGCGTAGATTTCCATATAGACCCA